>NZ_AMPR02000096.1:0-9475 GCF_000307735.3 Cupriavidus sp. HPC(L)
CAGCGTCGCCAGCATCGTGGCGGCCAGCGCGGCGATGGCGCGCCGGCGGCCGATGGCGGGGTCGTTGGTGGCGGTCGCGGTCGGGAAGGTCGAGGTGGCTGGCATCGTCATGGCTGCATCGGAATTCTGGCGCCCGCGGCAATATCGAGGGCCTCGATCTACGGCCTCGGCTGGCGCAACGGCGGACTGGAACGGCGGATAAAAACGGAAGCGGCGCCACCGATGTAACGGTTGACGCACCCGCAACTGTAGACCATCGGTCACGGCCACAGTTCGGCGCGCCCTCGGGAAACGGCCCCCGCAGGCCCCGGCGAGCGCGCCGGCGGCGGGCGCCATGCGGGGCCTTCCGCGCGGCGCATTATCCGTCATTGCCCGGGGAATGCCTCCCCGTTCCGCTATAATTCACGGTTTTCAAAGCGCAAGAACACCATGGAAGCAGAACGCCTCAACGCCATCTCCGGCGCCATCTCCGATCTCCGTTCCCGGACGGAAGATCTACGGGGGTATCTTTGACTACGACGTCAAGGTAGGACGTCTGGCCGAAGTCAACGGCGAACTGGAGGACCCCGAGGTCTGGAACAACCCGAAGCGGGCCCAGGATCTCGGCAAGGAAAAGAAGATGCTCGAAGGCGTGGTCCAGGTACTGGGCAAGCTGAGCGAGGATCTGGAAAGCGCGCAGGAGCTGTTCGAGCTCGCGCGTGAAGAGGGCGACGACGACACGCTGGTGTCGATCGAAGAGGACGTCAAGGGCTTCGAGGCGACCGTCGCCGACATGGAGTTCCGCCGCATGTTCTCCGGCGAACTCGATCAGGCCAATGCCTTCATCGACATCCAGGCCGGCGCCGGCGGTACCGAGGCGTGCGACTGGGCCTCGATGCTGCTGCGCCAGTACCTGAAGTACTGCGAGCGCAAGGGCTTCAAGGCCGAAGTGCTGGAAGAATCCGAGGGCGACGTCGCCGGCATCAAGAGCGCCACGATCAAGGTCGAGGGCGAATACGCGTTCGGCTATCTGCGTACCGAGACCGGCGTGCACCGGCTGGTGCGCAAGTCGCCGTTCGATTCGTCGGGCGGCCGGCACACCTCGTTCTCGTCGGTGTTCGTCTATCCGGAGGTCGACGACTCGTTCGAGGTCGAGATCAATCCGGCGGACCTGCGCGTCGATACCTATCGCGCTTCCGGCGCGGGCGGCCAGCACATCAACAAGACCGATTCGGCGGTGCGGATCACGCATATCCCGACCGGCATCGTCGTGCAGTGCCAGAACGACCGCTCGCAGCACCGCAACCGCGCCGAGGCGATGTCGATGCTGAAGTCGCGCCTGTACGAACACGAGATGCGCAAGCGCCAGGCCGAGGCCGACAAGCTCGAATCGACCAAGACCGATGTGGGCTGGGGCCACCAGATCCGCTCGTACGTGCTGGACCAGAGCCGCATCAAGGACCTGCGCACCAACGTCGAAATGTCCAACACGCAGAAGGTGCTGGACGGCGACCTGGACAACTTCATCGAGGCGAGCCTGAAACAGGGCCTGTAAGCGCAGCACCGGCGCGGGCCGCGCCACCCCTCCCGCGGCGCGGCCGTGCCGCGGGTTCCGACCTCTCTCCGCCAGGGCGACATCCATGACCACAGCCGCATCGACCGACGCTTCGACCGACGCTTCGCATCTGATCATCGTCACCGGCGCCTCGCGCGGGCTGGGCGCGGCGCTGGTGCGCGCGCTGATGGTGCCGGGCAACCGGCTGGTGTGCGTGGCGCGCAGCCGCAACGCGGAACTGGAGCAGGCCGCGCAGGCCAGCGGCGTGCCGATCGCCTGGCACCTGCAGGACCTGTCCAAGCCCGCGCAGGGGGCAAGCTGGCTGGCCAGCGTGCTCGACAGCGTCGATGCCCCCGCCAGCGCGACGCTGGTGCTGAACGCCGGCGTGATCGAGCCGATCGCGCCGATCGCCGAGCTGCAGGAGGCCACGCTGGTGCCGCACCTGATGACCAACCTGGTGTCGCCGATGACGATGACCGCGGCCTTCCTGGCGCGCAGCGAGCGCTTCGGCTGCCCACGCAAGGTGCTGGCGATCTCGTCCGGCGCCGCGCGCCGGCCGGTCGAGGGCTGGAGCGCCTACTGCGCCGGCAAGGCGGCGCTCGACATGTTCGTGCGCTCGGTCAATGCCGAATACGCGTCGCTGCCGGCCGAGCGCGGCGTGCGCGCGGTGGCGCTGGCCCCGGGCGTGGTCGATACCGGCATGCAGGCCGCGATCCGCGAGGCCGACTTCGCCCAGGTCGAACGCTTCCGCTCGCTGAAGGCCAACGCGCAATTGACCAGCCCCGACGAGGCCGCCGCCCGCATCGCCGCCTATCTGCAGCGCGCCGACTTCGGCAGCACCGAACTCGACGATATCCGCAATACCTGACTTTCCCGCGCGGCCCTCGTGCCCCGCCCTTTGACGACATCATGACCGAACCCACCCGCGCGCCTGCCGAGCAGGCCCCCGCCGTCGACGAAAACAAGATCATTGCCGAACGGCGCGAGAAGCTGCAGGCGCTGCGTCAGCAAGGCGTCGCCTTCCCCAACGACTTCCGGCCGACCCACCAGGCCGCCGGCCTGCACGCGCAGTACGGCGAGGCCGACCAGGCCGCGCTCGAGGCCAATCCGGTCGAGGTCGCGGTGGCCGGCCGCATGATGCTCAAGCGCGTGATGGGCAAGGCCAGCTTCGCCACGGTGCAGGACGGCAGCGGCCAGATCCAGTTCTACATCACGCGCGACAAGGTCGGCGAAGAGGTCTACGCCCAGTTCAAGCACTGGGACCTGGGCGACATCGTCAGTGCGCGCGGGCTGCTGTTCCGCACCAACAAGGGCGAACTGTCGGTGCAGGTGCAGGAGCTGCGCCTGCTGTCGAAGTCGCTGCGCCCGCTGCCGGACAAGTTCCACGGCCTGGCCGACCAGGAAATGAAGTACCGCCAGCGCTATGTCGACCTGATCGTCTCGCCGGAGACGCGCGCAACGTTCCGCGCCCGCACCGAGGCAATCTCGTCGCTGCGCCGCCATATGGCCGAGGCCGGCTTCATGGAAGTCGAAACGCCGATGCTGCATCCGATTCCCGGCGGCGCCGCGGCCAAGCCCTTCATCACGCACCACAATGCGCTGGACATGCAGATGTTCCTGCGCATCGCGCCCGAGCTCTATCTGAAGAGGCTGATCGTCGGCGGCTTCGAGCGCGTGTTCGAGATCAACCGCAATTTCCGCAACGAGGGGGTCAGCCCGCGCCACAACCCCGAGTTCACGATGATGGAGTTCTACGCGGCCTATACCGACTACCGGTGGCTGATGGACTTCACCGAGGACCTGATCCGCAAGGCGGCGATCGACGCGCGCGGCAGCGCGACGCTGACCTATCAGGGCCGCGAGCTGGACCTGGGCAAGCCCTTCCACCGGCTGACCATCACGCAGGCGATCCAGAAGTACGCGCCCCAATACACCGATGCGCAGCTGGCCGATGCCGACTTCCTGCGCGCGGAGCTGAAGAAGTTCGGCGTCAACACCAGCGCGCCGCAATTCCTGAACGCGGGCCTGGGCACGCTGCAACTGGTGCTGTTCGAGGAGACCGCCGAGAGCCAGCTGTGGGAGCCGACCTTCATCGTCGACTATCCGGTCGAGGTATCGCCGCTGGCGCGCGCCTCCGATACGGTGCCGGGCATTACCGAGCGTTTCGAGCTGTTCATCACCGGCCGCGAGATCGCCAACGGCTTCTCGGAGCTCAACGATGCCGAGGACCAGGCCGAGCGCTTCCGCAAGCAGGTCGAGCAGAAGGATGCCGGCGACGAAGAGGCGATGTATTTCGACGCCGACTACATCCGCGCGCTGGAATATGGCATGCCCCCGACGGGCGGCTGCGGCATCGGCATCGACCGCCTGGTGATGCTGCTGACCGACAGCCCGAACATCCGCGACGTGATCCTGTTCCCGCATCTGCGGCGGGAAGACTGAGCCAAGGGCCCGCGGGGCCCGGCCGGCGGCCAAACAAAAAGCGCGCTTCCATGAAGCGCGCTTTTTTTTGCGTCCGCAGCCTACTCGGCTTCCGCGATCCACGCTGCCTGGATGGCCTCGAGGATCTTTTCGCCCGAACGCTCGGGCAGGTCGTCGAATCCGTCCAGTTCCAGCACCCAGCGGCGCAGGTCGGTGAAGCGCACGGTCAGCGGATCGACGTCGGGGTACTTGTCGTACAGCGCCGCCGCGATGTCATAGGTGTCGGTCCATTTCATCAGGGGTTCTCCAAGGTCTTCGTTCGCCGTCGGGGTTGCCATGCCGCCCGGGCAGGCAATGCAGGGCTCAGTGGCCTTCCTTGGCGTGGTTGATCGTGTATTTGGGAATCTCGATGGTCAGGTCTTCGTCGGCGACGATCGCCTGGCAGGACAGCCGGGAATTCGGCTCGAGGCCCCAGGCCTTGTCGAGCAGGTCTTCCTCTTTCTCTTCGGCCTCGTTCAGCGAATCGAAACCCTCGCGCACCACCACGTGGCAGGTGGTGCAGGCGCACGACTTCTCGCAGGCGTGCTCGATCTCGATGTCATGTTCGAGCAGCACGTCGCAGATGCTGGTGCCCTTCTTGGCTTCGATGACGGCGCCCTCTGGGCAGTATTCGGCGTGGGGCAGTACGACAATCTGTGGCATATCAGGTCCTGATGTGGGGGTGACGGGCGTCCCGTGGCGAGCGCCCTTCAGCCGAGCTCCTGCACCTTGCGGCCGGCCAGCGCGTTCTTGATCGAGCGGTCCATGCGCCGGGCGGCAAACTCGTCGGTGCCGCGCGACAGCGTTTCGATGGCGGCCTTGATCGCCAGATGGTCGTCGCCGGCGGCGGTCTCGCGGACCTGCGTCATCAGCGCTTCGACCTGGGCGCGCTCGTCGTCCGACAGCAGATCGCCGTCGGCCTGCAGCGCGCTGCGCGTGGCCTCGAGCAGGCGTTCGGCCTCGACCCGTTCCTCGGCCAGCGCACGGCTCCTCATGTCATGCTCGGCCTCGCGGAAGCTGTCCTGCAGCATCCGGGCGATATCGTCGTCGCCGAGACCATACGAGGGCTTGACGGTGATCGAGGCCTCGACGCCGGAATGCAGCTCGCGCGCGGAGACCGACAGCAGCCCATCGGCGTCGACCTGGTAGGTCACGCGAATACGGGCGGCGCCGGCCACCATCGGCGGAATGCCGCGCAGCTCGAAGCGCGCCAGCGAACGGCAGTCGCTGGCCAGTTCGCGCTCGCCCTGCAGCACATGGATCGCCATCGCGGTCTGGCCATCCTTGAAGGTGGTGAACTCCTGCGCGCGGGCGACCGGGATCGTGCTGTTGCGGGGAATGATCTTCTCGACCAGGCCGCCCATCGTTTCGACGCCCAGCGACAGCGGAATCACGTCGAGCAGCAGCCAGTCCTCGCCCGGCGCATGGTTGCCGGCCAGCAGATTGGCCTGCATCGCCGCGCCCAGCGCGACCACCTTGTCCGGATCGAGATTGGTCAGCGGCGGCTGGCCGAAGAAATCGGCGACCGCCTTGCGGATCGACGGCATGCGCGTGGCGCCGCCGACCAGCACCACGCCCTTGACCTCGTCGGGCGCCACGCCGGCATCGCGCAGGGCCTTGCGCACCGGCGCCAGCGTCTTCTGCACCAGATGCGCGGTCATCTCGCGGAACTGCTCGGCGGTCAAGGGCAGGTGGACGATCTCGCCGGTGCCCAGCACCGCGTCGATCACCGTGCTGTCGGCCTCCGACAGCGCCTCCTTGGCGGCGCGCGCGCGCACCATCAGCAGGCGCGTGTCCTCGGCCGACAGCGGTTGCAGGCCGGCCTGCTCGACGATCCAGCAGACCAGCCGCTGGTCGAAGTCGTCGCCGCCCAGCGCGGAATCGCCGCCGGTCGCCATCACCTCGAAGACGCCCTTGGTCAGTTTCAGCACCGAGATATCGAAGGTGCCGCCGCCCAGGTCGTAGACCGCGTAGATCCCTTCCGAGGCGTTGTCGAGCCCGTAGGCAATCGCCGCCGCGGTCGGCTCGTTCAGCAGGCGCAGCACTTCGAGGCCGGCCAGACGCGCCGCGTCCTTGGTCGCCTGGCGCTGCGCGTCGTCGAAATAGGCGGGCACGGTGATCACCGCGCCGACCAGGTCGTCGCCCAGCGCATCCTCGGCGCGTTGGCGCAGCGTGGCCAGGATCTCGGCCGACACCTCGACCGGGCTCTTGACGCCGGCGACGGTCTTGATCTGCAGCATGCCGGGCGCGTCGACGAAGTCGTACGGGGTGTGCTCGATATGCGCGACGTCGTGCAAGCCACGGCCCATGAAGCGCTTGACCGAGACGATCGTGTTCTTGGGGTCGCGCACCGCCTCTTCCTGCGCGCGGAAGCCGATCTGCGCGGTCCGGTTCGGCAGATAGCGCACCACCGACGGCAGCAGCGTGCGGCCGCTCTCGTCGGCCAGCACCTCGGGAATGCTGTTGCGAACGGCCGCCACCAGCGAATTGGTGGTGCCGAGGTCGATACCGACCGCGAGCCGTCGCTGGTGGGGCGCCGGCGACATGCCGGGTTCGGAAATCTGAAGCAGTGCCATGTCAATCTTCTGTTGTCGGGGCAGGCGGCGCGATGGCCGGGCGAACGACCAGCGCGTACCGCCGCATTACCCGCTTTTGCCGGGGCGCCATTGTGTCATGGCCCCCGCGATGGTGCCGGCCGCGCTAGCCTTCGAGGCGGTCGATCGCCTCGCTCGCGTCGTGCTCGATCTTCTCGACGAACATCAGCTGGCGCGCCGCGGCCGCCGCGGCCTCGTCGTCGCCGGCATCGAGCAGGCCGCCGAGCGCGCTCTGGCGCTCGCGCTTCTCCTGCCGCAGCGAACGCAGCAGCGCGTCCAGCGCCGCGGCGTCGCGCTGCTGTACCGCATCCTGCAGCGCCTCGCGCCATTCCATCTGCTGCATCAGGAAATCGGGCGCCATGGCCGTATTGTTCTCGGCCTGGATATCGATGCCGCGCAGCGACAGCAGATAGATCGCGCGCTTGAGCGGCTGGCGCAGGGTCCGGTAGGCCTCGTTCGCATGCGCGGCCCATTGCATCGCGACGCGCCGTTCGGCGTCGCCGGCATGGGCAAAGCGGTCCGGATGGGCCTGCGATTGCACCGTGCGGTAGGCGGCGTCGAGCGCGGCCTCGTCGACGGTAAAGCGGGCCGGCAGCCCGAACAGGGCAAAGTAATCGTCTTTCAAGGTAGTCCTGCTGGAAGGCTGTGGCGGGGGCGGCGGCGCGCGCCGATGCGCGAGGCGCCGCCACCGTGCCCGGCCCTCTCCCGCCAGCGGGAGAGGAAAACGCTCAGGCCGCCGGCCTTACACGCGGAACGATTCGCCGCAACCGCACTCGTCCTTGACGTTCGGGTTGTTGAAGCGGAAGCCTTCGTTCAACCCTTCGCGGGCGAAGTCGAGCTCGGTGCCGTCGATATAGGGCAGGCTCTTGGGATCGACCACCACCTTGACGCCGTGCGACTCGAACACCTGGTCCTCCGGCTGCAGCTCGTCGACATACTCGAGCTTGTACGCCAGGCCGGAACAGCCGGTCGTCTTGACGCCGAGCCGCAGGCCGATGCCCTTGCCCCGGCGGTCCAGATAGCGCGAAACGTGCTTCGCGGCTTTTTCGGTCAATGTGATCATCGCTACCACTTCCCTTCGATCGCTCAGGCGGTCTGCTGCGTCGGGGCGCCCGCGTGCTTCTTCTTGTAGTCCTCGACCGCGGCCTTGATCGCGTCCTCGGCCAGGATCGAGCAGTGGATCTTGACCGGCGGCAGCGCCAGTTCCTCGGCGATCTGGGTGTTCTTGATCTCCAGCGCCTGGTCCACGGTCTTGCCCTTGACCCACTCGGTCACCAGCGACGACGAGGCGATTGCCGAGCCGCAACCGTAGGTCTTGAACTTCGCGTCCTCGATCACGCCCTGCTCGTTGACCTTGATCTGCAGCTTCATCACGTCGCCGCAGGCCGGCGCGCCGACCATGCCGGTGCCGACGGCGTCGTCGTTCTTGTCGAACGAGCCGACGTTACGGGGGTTTTCGTAGTGGTCGAGTACCTTGTTGGAGTAAGACATTTGGCTACCTCTGTGACGTATCTTTTATGGGGTCGGATGGACAGCGTTCAATGCGCCGCCCATTGAATCGAATTCAGGTCCACGCCGTCCTTGTACATCTCCCACAGCGGGGACAGGTCGCGCAGCTTGCCGATCTTGCTCTTCAACAGTTCGACCGTGTAATCGATCTCCTGTTCGGTGGTGAAGCGGCCGACGGTGAAGCGGATCGAGCTGTGCGCCAGCTCGTCGTTGCGGCCCAGCGCGCGCAGCACATAGGACGGCTCCAGCGAGGCCGAGGTGCAGGCCGAGCCCGACGACACGGCGACATCCTTGATCGCCATGATCAGCGACTCGCCTTCGACGAAGTTGAAGCTGACGTTCAGGTTGTGCGGCACGCGGCGCTCGAAGTCGCCGTTCAGATAGACCTCTTCCATGCCGGACAGGCCGTTCCACAGGCGGTCGCGCAGCATGCGGATGCGCTCGTTCTCGGTCGCCATTTCCTCGCGGGCGATGCGGAAGGCTTCACCCATGCCGACGATCTGGTGCGTGGCCAGCGTGCCCGAACGCATGCCGCGCTCGTGGCCGCCGCCGTGCATCTGCGCCTCGATGCGCACGCGCGGCTTGCGGCGGACATACAGCGCGCCGATGCCCTTCGGGCCATAGGTCTTGTGCGCCGAGAACGACATCAGGTCGACCTTCAGCTTCGACAGGTCGATCCCGACCTTGCCGGTGGCCTGCGCGGCGTCGCAATGGAAGATGATGCCCTTCTCGCGGCAGATCTCGCCGATCTGCTCGATGTCCTGGATCACGCCGATCTCGTTGTTGACCAGCATCACCGACACCAGGATGGTGTCAGGGCGCAGCGCCTGCTTGAACACCTCGATGTCGATCAGGCCGTTTTCCTGCACGTCGAGGTAGGTCACCTCGAAACCCTGGCGCTCCAGCTCCCGCGTGGTGTCGAGCACGGCCTTGTGTTCGGTCTTGACCGTGATGATGTGCTTGCCCTTGCCCGAGTAGAAATTGGCCGCGCCCTTGATCGCCAGGTTGTCGGACTCGGTCGCGCCGGAGGTCCAGACAATCTCGCGCGGATCGGCGCCGACCAGCGCCGCGACCTGCTCGCGCGCTTCCTCGACGGCCTTCTCGGCTTCCCAGCCGTAGGCGTGGCTGCGCGAGGCGGGATTGCCGAACTGCTCGCGCAGATACGGAATCATCTTGTCCGCCACGCGCGGGTCCACCGGCGTGGTGGCCGAATAATCCATGTAGATCGGGAAATGTGGGGTGCTCATCGTTGTCACTGCCTTGTTTTGACTGCCGGGTGGGACATTGTGCGTCGCCTGGCCGCGGTCCGCTCAGGACTGCGCCAGGCTGAAAACCGAATTCACCATCTTGGGCCGGGCGGGCTTGTCCGCCTTTTCCG
>NZ_AMPR02000095.1:0-9513 GCF_000307735.3 Cupriavidus sp. HPC(L)
CGATCTGGCGATGCGCGGTCAGCGCATGCACGGCGTAGCGCTCGGGATGGCGCCGGATCACGTCCAGCGTGCTGTCGCCGATCGAGCCGGTGGCGCCAAGGACGGTAATGCGACGCATGAAAAAGGCCTGGGGAAAATCAGAGATACAGGATCAGCAGCGCGGCCAGCGGCAACACCGGCAGCAGCGCATCGATGCGGTCCAGCACGCCGCCGTGGCCGGGCAGCAGCCGGCTGCTGTCCTTCTTGCCGACCTGCCGCTTGAGCAGCGATTCGAACAGGTCGCCGACCACGCTGGCGATCACCATCAGCGTGGTCAGCAGCGCCACCATCAGCAGGCCGTTGCGGTCCGCCACCCGGTCGAACCAGGTCGGCGCGAACGCATGGGTGGCCGCCAGCGACAGCGCCACGGCCAGCGCGAACAGCCAGCCTCCGATCGCGCCTTCCCACGACTTGCCGGGGCTGATGCTGGGCGCCAGCTTGCGGCGGCCGATCGCCTTGCCGACGAAATAGGCGCCGATATCGGCGGCCCAGACCAGCGCCGCGGCGGACAGCAGCACGCCGACGCCGAGGCCGCGCAGCAGCATCGCGGCGTGGCCGAACGCCGGCAGGATCACCAGGCCGACCAGGCCGGCGACGATCGCGAAGGCCGGCGTGGCCTTGCGCACGCCGCGCGCCAGCAGCACGATGGCGACGCCCCAGGCGACCACCGAGGCCTGCAGCAGCCACAGCATCGCGCCGCGCGCCGGCAGGTCATGCCAGGCGATCATCGCGACCACGCAGGCGATCGCGTAGAACCACGGGCCCGCGCCGCGCAGGCCGAGCAGACGGCCGAATTCCCAGGCGGCCAGCGCCACGATCACCGCCATCAGGCCGGCCAGCGCCGCGGGCGGCGCCAGGAACAGGATCGGCAGGATCAGCAGCAACAGGCACAGGGCGGTGATGACACGGGTAAGAAGCATGCGCTGCGAGTCCGGGTTGGTTCGATGGCGAGCGGCCGGCGCGTTCAAGCGGTGCCGGACAGGCCGGACGGCGCCACGACCTGCGCGCTGGTGCGGCCGAAACGCCGTTCGCGCTGCCGGTACGAGGCGAACGCCTTGTCCAGTTCGGCCGCGTCGAAGTCGGGCCAGAACACGTCGGTGAAATACAGCTCGGAATAGGCGAGCTGCCACAGCAGGAAATTGCTGATGCGCTGCTCGCCCCCGGTGCGGATGAACAGGTCCGGCTCCGGCGCGTAGGCCATCGCCAGGTGCGGCGCCAGCGTCGATTCCTCGATCGTCGAGGGGTCGAGCATCGGCTGCTGCAGCAGCATCTTGCGCACCGCCTGCAGCAGGTCCCAGCGGCCACCATAGTTGGCGGCGATGGTCACCGTCAGGCCGGTATTGCCCGCGGTGCGGCGTTCGGCGTCGGCAATCAGTTGCTGGATGCGCGGACTGAAGCGGGTCAGGTCGCCAACCACCTTCAGGCGGATATTGTTGGCGTGCATCTTCACCACTTCGCGCCGCAGCGACATCATGAACAGCCGCATCAGGAAGGTGACCTCGTCGGCCGGCCGCCGCCAGTTCTCCGAACTGAAGGCGAACAGCGTCAGGTACTTGACCCCTCGCACCGCGCACGCCTCCACCACGGTACGTACCGCATCCAGGCCGCGGCTATGGCCGGCGACCCGCGGCAGATGCCGCTGCGTGGCCCAGCGCCCGTTGCCATCCATGATGATGGCGACGTGGGCCGGTACGTAACCGGTCTCGGGGATGGCGAGTGTGGAACTGATGTGCATGATGGTGGACGGGTCCCCGGCGGCGTCATCGCGCCAGTCCGCAGCGGGACCGGCGAGCGGCGCCGCGGCTCAGACCGTCATGATCTCCTTGTCCTTCTCGGCGACCAGCTTGTCGATCTCGGCGACATAGCGGTCGGTCAGCTTCTGCACCTCGTCCTGGCCACGACGCTCGTCGTCTTCCGAGATGCTCTTGTCCTTGACCAGCTTCTTGAACTGTTCGTTCGCGTCGCGGCGCAGATTGCGCACCGCCACCTTGGCGCTTTCGCCCTCGCCCTTGACCACCTTGGTCAGCTCCTTGCGGCGCTCCTCGGTCAGCGGGGGCATCGGCACGCGGATCACCTCGCCGATGGTGGCGGGGTTCAGGCCCAGGTCGGCGTCGCGGATGGCCTTCTCGACCGCGCCGACCATCTTCTTTTCCCACGGCTGCACGCTGATGGTGCGGGCATCGGCCAGGCCGATATTGGCGACCTGGCTGATGGGCACCGGCGAGCCATAGTATTCGACCTGGACATGGTCGAGCAGACCGGTGTGCGCACGACCCGTGCGGATCTTGGCCAGATCGGCCTTGAACGCTTCGATGGTCTTCTGCATCTTCTGCTCGGCGCTCTTCTTGATGTCGGCGACGCTCATCATAACCTCCGGAAAACTGGCTGCCATGACCCCGGCGGACGGGGCCGAAAACGAATCATTCTACTCTGTGCCGTTGCGTGCGCCACCTCGCGGCGGGCCCGCCCGGCGCCTCAAACGTGGACCAGCGTACCCTCGTCTTCGCCCAGGATCACGCGCTTGAGCGCGCCCGGCTTGACGATGGAGAACACCTTGATCGGCAGCTTCTGGTCGCGGCACAGCGCGAAGGCCGTGGCGTCCATCACCTGCAGATTGCGGGAGATCGCCTCGTCGAAGCTGATCGTGGTGTAGCGCGTGGCGCTGGGATCCTTCTTCGGATCGGCGGTATAGACGCCGTCGACCTTGGTGGCCTTGAGCACCACCTCGGCGCCGATCTCGGAGCCGCGCAGCGCGGCCGCGGTATCGGTGGTGAAGAACGGGTTGCCGGTGCCGGCGGCGAAGATCACGACCTTGCCTTCTTCCAGCTGGCGGATCGCGCGCGGGCGGATATAGGGCTCGACCACCTGGTCCATGCGCAGCGCCGATTGCACCCGGCCTTCGATATTGGCGTGCCGCATCGCGTCCTGCAGCGCCAGCGCGTTCATCATCGTGGCCAGCATGCCCATGTAGTCGGCGGTCGCGCGGTCCATGCCGGCGGCGCCGCCGGCGACGCCGCGGAAGATGTTGCCGCCGCCGATCACCACTGCCACCTGCACGCCGAGCTTCACGATCTCGGCAATATCATTGACCATGCCTTCGATCGTGGACCGGTTGATGCCGAAGGCATCGTCGCCCATCAGGGCCTCACCGGACAGTTTCAGAAGGACGCGCTTGTAGGCTGGCATATTCACCCTCGGGCTGGTTCGAGTCTTCGATCTGGGCCTCGCCCCGGAGGGCGGATGCCGCCGGGACCAAGCCGGCTTTCCCCGTGGCCCGGGCGCGTCGGCAGGGCCCGGAGGGCGATGCCAGTCAAAACGGGCGACGGCGAAAACGGGCTCCGCGTCCGGCTCGCGGGCCGGCACGCTGGACGCATGCACCGGCCGTTCGGGCGGCACGCGCCATTGTTCTCTCTTCTTGTGCCGAGGGGCACCTCGCGGTGCCCCTCGGGATTATACGGCGGGCCGTCATCGCGCCAGACCGGCGCCTGCCTCCCGCCCGGGATATCAGCCCTTCTGCGCGGCGGCGACCTGCGCGGCCACTTCGGCGGCGAAGTCGTCCTGGCGCTTCTCGATGCCCTCGCCGACCACGTACAGCGTGAAGCCCTTGACCGTGGTGTTGGCGGCCTTGAGCATCTGCTCGACGGTCTGCTTGTCGTTCTTCACGAACGGCTGGTTCAGCAGCGAGACTTCCTTCAGGTACTTCTGCACCGAGCCTTCGACCATCTTGGCGGTGATCTCGGCCGGCTTGCCCGACTCGGCGGCCTTCTGCTCGGCGATGCTGCGCTCCTTGGCGATCAGGTCGGCCGGCACGTCGGCCGACGACAGCGACACCGGCTTCATCGCGGCGATGTGCATGGCGACGTCCTTGGCGGCGACTTCATCGCCGTCGAACTCGACCATCACGCCGATGCGGGTGCCGTGCAGGTACGAGACCAGCTTGCCGCCGCCGGCATAGCGGGCGAAACGGCGGATCGTCATGTTCTCGCCGATCTTGCCGATCAGCGCGGCACGGACCTGGTCGACGGTCTGGCCGTCCAGCGGCAGCGCCGACAGCGCGGCCACGTCGGCCGGGTTCTGCTTGGCAACGAGCTCGGCGACCTTGGCCGAGAAGCCCAGGAAGTCGTCGTTCTTCGAGACGAAATCGGTCTCGCAGTTCAGCTCGACCAGCGCGCCGGTGGTGCCGTCGATGAAGGCGGCGACCACGCCTTCGGCGGTCACGCGCGAAGCGGCCTTGCTGGCCTTGTTGCCCAGCTTGACGCGCAGCAGCTCCTCGGCCTTGGCCAGGTCGCCGTCCGCTTCGGTCAGGGCCTTCTTGCACTCCATCATCGGCGCGTCGGTCTTCGCGCGCAGTTCAGCCACCATGCTTGCGGTAATTGCCGCCATTTGTCACTCCTTGATTGGTTCACGCACCGCCGCCCGCCGGACCTGGGTGTCCCGCGCCGCGGCCAGCCGCGTGGTGTTCAAAGACTCACCCGCCGTGATCGTAGCCACATCGGATGACAATCATTCCTGCTTGCTTCTTCTCTGCTTGCTGCGCGCGCACCGCGCGCATTCAAAAAAGGGGGCGTACCATGTCGCCCCCTTTTCTGGTGGTCACGCGGCCGGCGATGCCGGCGCGCGCCACGGGTCTGTCAGGGCCGTCCGGGCCGTCCCGCCTGCGGGCGGGGCTGGCCTCAGGCTTCCTCGACTTCGACGAAGTCGTCGCTGCCGCGGACCGCTTCGACCACGTCCTGCACCGCGTTGGCGCGGCCTTCCAGGATCGCGTCGGCGACGCCGCGCACGTACAGCGCAACCGCCTTGCTCGAGTCGTCGTTACCCGGGATCACATAGTCGATGCCGTCCGGCGAGTGGTTGGTATCGACCACGCCGATCACCGGAATGCCCAGCTTGTTGGCTTCGGTCACGGCAATCTTGTGGTAGCCGACGTCGACCACGAAGATCGCGTCAGGAATGCCGCCCATGTCCTTGATGCCGCCGATCGACTTCTCGAGCTTTTCCATCTCGCGCTCGAACATCAGCGCTTCCTTCTTGCTCATGGTGTCCAGCGCGCCGGCTTCCTTGGCGGCTTCCATGTCCTTCAGGCGCTTGATCGAGATCTTGACCGTCTTGAAGTTGGTCAGCATGCCGCCGAGCCAGCGGGCGTCGACGTAGGGCATGCCGGCGCGGCCCGCTTCCTCGGCCAGGATCTCGCGCGACTGGCGCTTGGTGCCGACGAACAGGATGGTGCCGCGATTCGCTGCCAGCTGACGCACATACTTCAGCGCGTCCTGGAACATCGGCAGCGTCTTTTCCAGGTTGATGATGTGGATCTTGTTGCGATGGCCGAAGATGAACGGGGCCATCTTGGGGTTCCAGAAGCGGGTCTGGTGGCCAAAGTGGCAACCGGCTTCCAGCATTTCACGCATGGTGACGGACATTGAATTCTCCAAAAGGGTTCGGTCTGAAGTCCGCCCCGACATTCCTGAACAGGAACACCCCGGATGGGCGGACTCGCGATTTCGCAAGGCAAAACCAAGCGAGCCCGCGATTGTAGCAACATCCCGGCCATCGCTCAAGCCCGCCGCAGGCCGGCCGTTCGGGGGGCACCGTCCCGGTGCGGCGCGGGCTTGTCGCCGCGGCGGGTGCGGCAGGCTGCCGATGGTGCGATAATCCCGGTTTGCCAATCCAGAAACGGGCGCCGCCCTCACGTGCCGCCCGTTACACTTTTTCCGCGTCGCAGCATGAGCATCCATTTGAAGACCGCCGAAGACATCGCCCAGATGCGCGTCGCCTGCCGGCTGGCCAGCGAAGTCCTCGACTACATCACGCCGTTCGTGAAGCCCGGCGTCACCACCGGCGAGCTGGACCGTCTGTGCCACGCCTATATGCGTGACGTACAAGGCACGGTCCCTGCGCCGCTGAATTATGCGCCCCCGGGTTACCCACCCTTCCCCGGCGCGATCTGCACCTCGGTCAACGACGTGATCTGCCACGGCATCCCGGGCGACCGCGTGCTGAAGAACGGCGACGCGGTGAACCTGGACATCACCGTGATCACCAAGGAAGGCTATTACGGCGACACCAGCCGCATGTTCATCGTCGGCGAGGGCTCGATCCTGGCCAAGCGCCTGGCCCAGGTGACCTTCGAATGCATGTGGAAGGGCATCGCCCAGGTCCGCCCGGGCGCCAAGCTCGGCGACATCGGCCACGTGATCCAGCAGCATGCGGAAGCGGCCGGCTACAGCGTGGTGCGCGAATACTGCGGCCACGGCATCGGCAAGAACTTCCACGAGGATCCCCAGATCCTGCACTACGGCCGCCCCGGCACCGGCATGGAACTGCAGGCCGGCATGATCTTCACGATCGAGCCGATGATCAACGCGGGCAAGCGCGACATCCGCACGATGCCCGACCAGTGGACCGTCAAGACGCGCGACCGCAGCCTGTCGGCGCAATGGGAACACACGGTGCTGGTGACCGACACCGGCTACGAGGTGCTGACGGTGTCGGCCGGCACGCAGGCGCCGCCCGCCTTCATCACCGACACGCTCGCGGCCTGATCGCAGGGGGCGCCGGGAGGCGCCCCTGTCGTTTGGGGCCGCGCCGATCGCGCCCGTTCGCCGACTGAACGCACCCTCGCAGCCCTCGCAGCTTCTCGCCGCCCACCCTGCCCCTCATGTCGACCCAACCCGTCCCAGCCATGGATACCTCTCCGGAACTGCTGCTCGCCACGCGCGTGCGCGACCGGCTCAAGGCCGACAAGCAGGCGCTGTTCGATGCCTTCACCGGCGGCGGCCAGGTCGGCTCGCTGCTGACGCGGCTGCGCCAGGCGGTCGACCACGCGCTGGTCGAGTGCTGGCGCGGCCTCGGCCTGCCGGCCGGCATGGCGCTGGTGGCCGTCGGCGGCTATGGCCGCGGCGAGCTGTTCCCGCATTCGGACGTCGACGTGCTGCTGCTGTTGCCGGCCGAGCCGGACGCGGACACCGTCGGCCGCATGGAGAAGTTCATCGGCCTGTGCTGGGACCTGGGGCTGGAGATCGGCTCGTCGGTGCGCACCGTCGACGACTGCATGCGCGAGGCGCGCGCGGATGTGACGATCCGCACCGCGCTGCTCGAGGCCCGGCTGGTGACCGGCAACCGCACGCTGTTCGCCGAGCTGCAGGCACGCTATCGCGCCGAGCTCGACCCGCGCGCCTTCTTCCAGGCCAAGCTGCTCGAACTGCGCCAGCGCCACGCCAAGTACCAGGACACGCCCTACGCGCTCGAGCCGAACTGCAAGGAGAGTCCGGGCGGCCTGCGCGACCTGCAGGTGATCCTGTGGATGACGCAGGCGGCGGGCTACGGCGACAGCTGGAAGGAACTGCGCGACAAGGGCCTGCTGACCGAGCGCGAGGCACAGGAGCTGACGCGCAACGAGCGCCTGCTCAAGACCATCCGCGCGCGCCTGCATCTGCTGGCCGGCCGCCGCCAGGACGTGCTGGTGTTCGATCTGCAGACCGCGCTGGCGGAGGCCTTCGGCTATCGGCAGAACGCCAACAAGCGCGCCAGCGAGCAGCTGATGCGGCGCTACTACTGGGCCGCCAAGGCGGTGACGCAGCTCAACAGCGTGCTGCTGCTCAATATCGAGGCGATGCTGTTTCCCAGCGAGTCGAAGGTCACGCGCGTGCTGAACGAGCGTTTCGTCGAGCGCCAGGGCATGCTTGAAATCACCAGCGACGACCTGTACGAGCGCAATCCGCACGCGATCCTCGAAACGTTCCTGCTGTACGAGCGCACCCCGGGCGTCAAGGGCCTGTCGCCGCGCACGCTGCGCGGCCTGTACAACGCGCGCACGGTCATGGACGCGCGCTGGCGCAACGACCCGGTCAACCGCCAGCAGTTCCTGGCCATCATCCAGGAGCCGCAGGGCATCACGCATGCGCTGCGGCTGATGAACCAGACCAGCGTGCTGGGCCGTTATCTGATCAATTTCCGCCGCATCGTCGGGCAGATGCAGCACGACCTGTTCCACGTCTATACGGTGGACCAGCACATCCTGATGGTCGTGCGCAACATGCGCCGTTTCGCGATCGTCGAGCACACCCACGAGTTCCCGTTCTGCAGCCAGCTGATGGCGAACTTCGACAAGCCGTGGGTGCTGTGGCTGGCCGCGCTGTTCCACGATATCGCCAAGGGCCGCGGCGGCGACCACTCGAAGCTCGGCACCGCCGATGCGCGCCGCTTCTGCCGCCAGCACGGCATCGCGCGCGAGGACGCCAACCTGATCGCCTGGCTGGTCGAGCACCACCTGACGATGAGCCACGTCGCGCAGAAGCAGGACATGACCGATCCCGAGGTCGTCCATGCCTTCGCCCGCGTGGTCGGCAACGAGCGCTACCTGACGGCGCTGTATCTGCTGACCGTGGCCGATATCCGCGGCACCAGCCCCAAGGTCTGGAACGCGTGGAAAGGCAAGCTGCTGGAGGACCTGTACCGCATCACGCTGCGCGTGCTCGGCGGCGCCCGCGTCGATCCGCATTCGCTGTGGGCGCAGCGGCGTGACGAAACGATCGCGGCGCTGCGGCTGCAGGCCTTCGATCCGGCCCGCGCCGAGGCGCTGTGGGAACGGCTCGACGTGGCCTTCTTCCTGCGCCACGACGCGCGCGACATCGCCTGGCTGACACGCCATCTCGCCCACCGCGTCGACAGCGAGCAGCCGGTGGTCAAGGCGCGCGTGTCGCCGGCCGGCGAAGGGCTGCAGGTCGCGGTCTACGCCAAGGACCAGCCCGACCTGTTCGCGCGCATCTGCGGCTATTTCGAGCGCAAGGGCTTCTCGATCCAGGAGGCGAAGATCCACACCACGCGGCATGGCTACGCGCTCGATACCTTCCAGGTCTTCGATCCGGGCGTCGTCGGCGGCGGGCGCGACACCTATCGCGACATCATCGCGCTGGTCGAGCACGAGCTGTGCGAGCGGCTGACGCATCAGGCGCCGCTGCCCGAGCCGACCCAGGGCCGGCTGTCGCGCCAGTCGCGCAGCTTTCCGATCAAGCCGCGCGTCGACCTGCGGCCCGACGAGCGCGGGCAGTATTTCCTGCTTGAGCTGTCGGCCAACGACCGCACCGGCCTGCTGTACGCGATCGCACGCGTGCTGGGCCGCCACCATATCTCCGTGCATACCGCACGCATCAACACGCTGGGCGAACGGGTCGAGGACATGTTCCTGGTCGACGGCAGCCGCCTCGCCGCCGACAATCGGCTCGAAATCCAGCTTGAACAGGACCTGCTCGCGGCGCTCGACATCTGAGCCGCGACACCATTGAAACCATGAGCGATCAACCCTCCCCCAAGCGCAAGACCTTGGGACTGAAATCCGCCGCGGCCGGCACGGGTACCGGCGCGGCCCGCAAGAGCGGCGCCACCCGGCCGGTACGCGTGTCCGATCTGAACCGGCGCCGCGTCCAGACGGTCGCCGAAGGCGTGCGCGCCGCGCAGCAACGCGCCGAGGCCGGCGGC
>NZ_AMPR02000094.1:0-9582 GCF_000307735.3 Cupriavidus sp. HPC(L)
CCCCGCGGCCGCGGACCCCGCCGCGGCCGCGATCGCGGAGCCTGCGCAGCCACCGCCGCCGGCAACGGTGGCTGCGCAGGCGCGAGGCGTTGTGCGCGGCTGCGCTGCGCGCGCTGGCGGGGGACGCTGCCTTGCATTACCGCGCAGGAAGGCCATGGCGCGGCCAACGGCCGCTGCCGCTGCACGCGCCGCACCTGCTGACCGATGTGGGCCGTGACGCCTTCGCGGACTTGCGCGGTGGCGTCGACGGCGTTGCACTGCGCCTGCGCCATGGCGATGCGGACCTGCATCGCGCGCTGCGTCCCGCCGATCCCGTCGCGCGGCTGCTGTTTGAACTGTTCGAGCAGTTGCGCTGCGAGACCCATCTGCCCGCCGGCATGCCGGGCGTGGCCGCCAACCTTCACGCCCGCTTCGAACGATGGTCGCTGGCGTTCCACCGCTCGGGCCTGACCGAAGGGCGTTTCGGCATCCTGGTCTACACGGTGGCGCAGGTGGCCTGGTCGCGCCTGTCGGGGCGCCCGGTGGTCGAGGAAACCGAGGACCTGATCGAGGCCACGCGCGCCGCCATCGTGCCGGCGCTGGGCACCGCGCTGGCCGGCATGCGCCGCACGCGCGCCGACCAGCGCGCCTTTGCCGAACATGCGCTGGCCGCGGCGGAGATGGTGGCCCGGATGCTGCGCGACGATGCCCGTCGCGCAGGCCTGGCCGGCGACGATGGGCGTGAAGCGCACGAATCCGTGCGCGACGGCTTCTCGCTGCTGCTCGACTTCGAGGACGAGGCGCTGTTGCAGGAAGCAGGCGGCGCCGGCACCGGCGATGCTCGTGCCCGCGCCAACGAGGCCCGTGCGCCGGCCTACGCTGCCTTTACCACCCGCTACGACCGCGAGCTGCGCGCCGCCACGCTGGCGCGGCAGGCTTCGCTGCAGGCATGGCGCGAACGCTTGGACCGGCGCATCGTCGGCGGCGGCATCAATCCGGTCCGCATCGCGCGCACGCTGTCGTCGGCGTTCGCGATACCGGCCGCCGATGGATGGTCGTCCGGCGAAGAGGAGGGCCGGCTCGACCGCAGCCGGCTCGCGCAGCTGGCCTGCGCCGGCGGCCAGCCGCGCATCTTCCGCCAGCCGCGATTGCAGCCGCGCACCGACGCGGTGCTGGCGTTCCTGATCGATTGCTCGGGCTCGATGAAGGCGCATGTCGACCAGATCGCCTTGCTGGTCGATGTGATGACACGCGCGGCCGATGCCGCGGGCCTCGCCACCGAGGTGCTCGGCTTCACCACCGGCGCCTGGAACGGCGGCCGCGTGGCGCGCGACTGGCAGGCGGCGGGCCGCCCGCCGTCACCGGGCCGCCTCAACGAGGTCTGCCATCTGGTGTTCAAGGATGCCGATACCAGCTGGCGCCGCGCACGCACCGGCATCGCCGCGCTGTTCAAGGCCGATCTGTTCCGCGAAGGCATCGACGGCGAAGCGGTCGACTGGGCCTGCGCCCGCCTGCTGTCACGCCCGCAGGCACGCCGTCTGCTGGTGGTGGTATCCGACGGCAGCCCGATGGACCGCGCCACCGCGCAGGCCAACGGCGAACGGCTGCTGGACGATCATCTGAAGGACGTGGTGGCGCGCCACGAGGCGCAGGGGCGCATCGAGGTGATGGCACTGGGCGTCGATCTGGACTTGAGCCCTTACTACCGGCAACACTACCCGCTCGATACGACGCGGCCGCTGGACACGGCGGCCATCGATGCGATCGCGCGCTGGGTGGGAAGCGGGGGACGTGCGGCGCAAATGTAGCGTCGCACCGCGGCGCGGGCTAGCGTTGCAGTTGCTTCGACATCTGGGCGAGCGGCATGGCCAGGATGGAGTTCAAGATTCTCCTTTCGCCAGCATCGGGCTGAGCCTGCGCCACGACTTGCTCGTACACATCCCGCTTGGCGTGTTCCAGCGTTGCCAGCAGCGCGTCGAGCTCGGCCGCCGCTGCGCTTGCCGCCAGGCCCAATTCCACGCCGGCCTGCATCACGTCGTCACGGCGTATGTCACGGAAATGGCGAGCGTTGCCGATGGGCATGGTCAGCTCGGAGTCCGGCCAGAACGGGTCATGGTTCCGGTAGGTGACGGTGTCATAGACCACGGTGCTGACCAGGTCGTAGAAGGGCGCGAGCGTATAACCCCTGGGCTCGCAGAAGAAGGACAGGTTCTTCATGTGCGCGTCGCCATTGCCGATCAGCACATTGAACGCAATCCACCGAAACAGCGCCAGCCGCGATGCGGTGCGTGGCAAGGTCAGCGCGATCAGTTGTTTCAGGGTCTGCGTCGAGCTTTGCGCGTACTTGAGGACGCGGCTCTTTCCCCGTATTTGCATGCCGTCGATGACGTGACGTCGCCAGATCCGGCCATCGCCGCTGCGGCGGTCGAATCGTGCCACGGCAAAGACGGGCGCTGGCACACGAAGAAAGGAAGTCGCAGGAACCGGCAGGCCTGAACGGGCGGCGAGCCGCATACAGTAGAACTCGTTGATGGCGGTGTGGCGCCACGTTTCCGACCGCGAATCCGGCTTCAGGATATGCGTGGACGGTTCCGCGCCGGCCGGCTCCCAGATGGACCAGTGTCCAGGCCCACCCTCGAGGATGGCGGCGAGCTTGTGCTGCGCCCCCGCCACCGACATGTGTTTGGGGGCGTTCGCATCGAGCGGCCGACGGGGCAGGTCGAGGATTCGCGCGTTCAACGTTTCCAGGGGAAGAGGCACGCGCCCGGGCGCTGGCTCTTGCGCGCCGGGCCGCAATAGCGTGATGGCCCCGGCGGACTCGGCTCCGTAGTAGGCGAGCATCGACCATGCATCGTCGATGTCCAGCTTTGCCGATGTCCCTAGCAGGGTGCGTTGCTCTTCTTCGGGGAGAAGGTTGTCGAAGAACCATTGCACCGGGCGGGCTGTGCTGGTGTCCGTTTGGCGGCCCGGCTGCAACGGCAAGTCGGGACACAAGGCGAACCGGTCCGGACGTTCGAGCCAGAGCGGGTCGTATTCGAAGCTCCAGACGCCGTTGTCCTCGACGAGCGTGCCGATGCCGATGCCATTGGCGCTGGCCATCAACGTACGCGTGTCGCCGTTCATTTGCGCACCCGCCGTTTCGTGATTGCCTCCGGGTTCTTCAGCCACGGTTCGACATCGAAGGCTTCGGCGGACAGCAACACGCCCAACTCGCGCAGCAGGTGCAAGACCTTGCCCAATTGCGCTGTCGATTTTCCCCCTTCGACGTCGGAGATGAAGGTGGGCGACAGGCCCGTACCCCGCGCGACTTCATCGCGGGTCAGCCGTTGAGACAGACGCGCGGCGCGGACGAGCTGCCCGAGCATTTCAGGGTCGGAGATTGGGACGTGCATGGCGCCATACCGTAGTCGATCGGCGTCATTATAGACCAAAGCGCGCGTCGCGGACCATTAACGTATGCGGTCGGCTACGTTATGGTCGCGCCTGGTTCGCAGATAAGAGGTACGATCGGCTACGTTACCCGGGCTCTGGTGACGAAATGCCAACAAAGAACACCGGCGGCTACGTTATGCGATGGCCTTATGCCGAAGACGTAGCGAACCACTGCCACAGCGGCCCCGCCATCAGATACGCACCCAGCACCACCAGCACCCCGAACGCCACCCGGCGCGTCGCCTCGGCCGACAGCGGCGGCGGGAAGCGCCGTGCCGCGATCGTGCTCAGCGCGACCACCGGGAAGGCCAGCGCGGCCTGCAGCCAGACGTCGCTGGCCAGTTCGCCTTGCCAGGCGCTGTAGGCGGTGCGGACGGCCGAAGTGGTGGTGAAGACCAGGATCAGCGCGCAGCGGATCTGCACCATGTTCAGCGGCTGGCGATAGAACTGGAAGATCAGCGGCGGCCCGGAGACGCCGAACAGGCCGCTGAGCAGGCCGCCGCAGACGCCGCTGACGAAGAAGCTGCCGTCGCCGGAGCGGCTGGCCAACGCCGCCGGGCGCAAGGCCGCGCCGATGCCGCCGTACAGCACCACGGCGCCGAGCATCAGCTGCAGCACGCCGGCGGCGGTGCCGCTCAGGTAGTGCAGCAGCACGACCCCGGCCACCACCGACGGCAGGATGCCGAGCGTGGCCGCCCGCACCGCGCGCCAGTCGATATGGTGCAGCTTGCCGGGCAGCGCCAGCGCGCCGTTGGCGAGCGTCAGCAGGCTCACCAGCGCGGCCAGCGTGGCGACCGGTGCCAGATGCAGGCCACTGGCCGCGCCCATCACGATCAGACCCATGCCGAACCCGGTCACGGTCTGGAAGTAGCTGCCGAGGCCGAGCAGGGCCAGGACCGGCAGCAAGGTTTCGACATTCATCGGGACTGCGTGGCTCCCGATGGTGTGGTGTCGGAAGGCAGGCCTTCGAGCAGGCCCGGCAGCGCCATCTGCGCGCTGGCATCGCCCGCTTCGAGGTCGGCGGCCTGCGCCTGCACCACGGTGACCGCGATCACGTGAAAGATGTCGTCCGCGCTGCAGCCGCGCGACAGATCGTTGGCCGGGCGTCGCAGTCCTTGCAGCATCGGCCCGATCGCCACCGCTCCGCCCAGGCGCTCGGCGAGCTTGTAGCCGATATTGCCGGCCTCCAGGCTTGGGAACACCAGCACGTTGGCATGGCCGTGGACCTGCGACGCGGGCAGCTTGCGCTCCGCGATCTCCGCGACGATGGCGGCGTCGAGCTGCACGTCTCCGTCGATCGCCAGGCCAGGCCGCAGCGCGCGCACGCGCTGCGTCGCCGCGGCGACCTTGTCGACGGCGGCGTGGTGCGCGCTGCCATTGGTCGAGAACGACAGCATCGCCACGCGCGGCGTCTCCATCAGCAGGCTCTGCGCGCTGTCGGCGGCGGCCATCGCGATCTCGGACAGCGCCTCGGCGTCCGGGTCGATCACCAGGCCGCAGTCGGAGAAGATAAGCCCGCCCTTGAGCGAGTGGAAGGGCTCGCAGAACATCATCAGGAAGAAGCTCGATACCAGCCGGAAGGACGGGGCGATGCCGATGATCTGGATCGCGTGGCGTACCACGTCCGCAGTGGTATGGACGGCGCCCGCCACCGAACCGTCGGCGTCGCCGGCGCGCACCATCAGATTGGCAAAGCACAGCGGCGCCAGCACGTCGCGCTGTGCCTGCTCGGGCGTCATGCCCTTGGACTGTCGCAGCGCGAGCCATTGCTGCGCGTAACGTTCCCGCTGCGCCGCCATGGCGGGATCGACCACTTCCATGCCGTCCAGCGCGATGCCGTGCCGCGTCGCCGCATCGGCGATGCGGGCGGCATCGCCGACCAGCACGATGCGGGCGATGCCATGCTGCACGGCGCGCTGCGCGCCCTGCAGCACGCGCGGATCCTCCGCCTCGCACAGCACGACGCGCCGGGGGGACGAGCGCGCGCGCTCGATGATGCGGTGGATCGCTTTCATGGCGGATACGGTGAATAAAAAGCGGGATGAAATGTACCGAAAACGGGATTTGACCGAAGCATAGGCCCGCTGGCCCTCTCGGTCAACAAAAATCTCGAAAAACGGCACGTTATGCGCACTAAAACGGGACGTAAAGGACCGTCATGGTGCGATGGAAGGGCGCGCGCGGCTGGCAGCAGAGCCGAATACGGTGCCGTTCGGCGGCCGGTCGGCGCTTGGACCCACGATTGCCGCCCAGTGGCACTATGGCGCGCGCCACCCGCTGCCTACGATAGCGCTACCCAACGTGCAAGGCGTTGGCCGCCGATTGCCGCCACGATGCGGCGACGGCCGATCAAAGGACGCGACAGCCGTCCACTGCAAGGAGACATTGGCATGCGACCTGCTTCCAGTCTTCCCCTCCTCGAGTAGGCACCTCGCCGGTGCCTGGATTCTCCGTGCCGCTCCCTGGCTCCCTGCCGCGGCACGCAACCTGTCTTTCTTGAGGAATACGACGATGCGTTGGATCGAGCGTTGGATCAAGCAGTTCGCAACAGGCGCAGTGCTGGCCGCCGCCGTGCAGACGGGCGCGCTGGCACAGAGCAAGGAGGTGGTGATCGCCTACCAGGACATGGTGGTGCCATGGCGCCATGTGCAGGACGCCAAGGAGATCGAGAAGCAGACCGGCTACAAGGTGTCGTTCCGCCAGTTTTCCGGCGGCGGCGACGTGATTCGCGCGATGGCGTCGGGACAGATCGCGATCGGCGAGGCCGGCACCTCGCCGATTGCCTCGGCACTGTCCCAGGGGCTGGACGTCGAGCTGTTCTGGATTCTCGACGACATCAACGCCGCCGAGGCGATGGTCGCGCGCAACGGGACGCGCATCGACAGCGTCGCCGATCTGAAGGGCAAGCGCGTCGGCGTGCCGTTCGTCTCGACCACGCACTATCACACGCTGGTCGCGCTGGAGCAGGCCAAGGTCGATCCGAAGCAGGTCCGCATCATGAACATGCGGCCGCCGGAAGTCGCCGCCGCCTGGCAGCGTGGCGACATCGATGCGACCTTCATCTGGGACCCGGTGCTGGCGCGCATCAAGCCGACCGGCAAGGTGCTGCTGACCTCGGGGCAGATCGCGCAGTCGACCGGCAAGGCCACCTTCGACGGCATGATCGTCAGCAAGAAGTTCGCGCGGGAGAACCCGGACTTCATGGTCAAGTTCGTCAGGATGCTGGCCGCCGCGGATGACAGCTACCGCAAGAACAAGGCCGCTTGGACCGCCGATTCGCCGATGGTCAAGACCGTCGCGAAAGTGTCGGGCGCCAAGCCCGAGGACGTGCCGGGCAGCATGTCGCTGTACGCGTTCCCGACGCTGGAGGAGCAGGCTTCGGCGCGCTGGCTCGGCGGCGGCGCGGCCAAGGCCCTGCAGTCCGCGGCGCAGTTCCTGAAGGAGCAGGGCACGATCCAGACCGTGCTGCCGGACTACTCCGCCGGCGTCAATGCCGAGTGGGTCAAGCGGGCGATGCGTTGAGCCGCGCCTGTCCAGTTCTTTCAGCGATTCGCCAACGACCCCACAGGGAACCGAGATGGCCAAACTCGAAATCGACAACCTCAGCGTCAACTATGGCGGCGCGGGCGGTGCGCAGACGCTCGCGCTGTCGCAGGTCAACCTGACCATGGAACGCGGCGACTTCGTCGTCGCGCTGGGCGCCTCCGGCTGCGGCAAGACCACGCTGCTGTCCTGCATCGCCGGCTTCATGCAACCGTCCGAAGGCGAGATCCGGCTCGACGGCCGCGCCGTCAACGGGCCCGGCGCCGAACGCGGCGTCGTGTTCCAGAAGCATGCGTTGATGCCGTGGCTCAACGTCGCAGACAACGTCGCGCTGGGTTTGCGCATGCGCGGCGCCGGCCGTGCCGAGCGGCTGCGCATCGCGCGCGACAAGCTGGCGCTGGTCGGGCTGGAGCATGTCGCGGACAAGCCCGTCTACCAGTTGTCGGGCGGCATGCAGCAGCGCGTCGGCATCGCCCGCGCGCTGGCCAACGATCCGGCGGTGATGCTGATGGACGAACCGCTGGGCGCGCTCGACGCGTTGACGCGCGAATCGATCCAGGCGCTGATCCTGCAACTGTGGGCGCGCGAGCAGAAGATCGTTTTCTTCATCACGCACAGCGTCGAGGAGGCGCTGTTCCTGGCCACACGGCTGATCGTGATGACGCCGTCGCCGGGCCGCATCGCCCACACCTACGAGCTGCCGTATGCGCGCCGCTATATCGAATGCGGCGATGCGCGCGCCGTCAAATCCGATCCGGATTTCATTCGCCACCGCGAGGAAATCGTCGACCTGATCCATGCCACGCCACAAGGATAAGCCGATGCCTGCCACCGTTCAGAGCCTGCCGGGCGCGACGCGCGCGCCGGGCGCCCTCGTTGCCAACGAGATGTCTTCCACCACGAGCGCCACCATCGCATCGCCCGCATCGCCCGCCTCGCCGGCATCGCCAACGCGCAAGGTCCGCACGGTCTCCGGTTACCGGATGCCGGGCGAGGGCTCCAGCTCGCGCATTTCCGCGGTCACCGTGGTGTCGCTGCTGGTGCTGTGGTGGGTCGCCAGCCATTTCGGCTGGCTGCCGCCGCTGTTCCTGCCGACGCCGGAGTCGATCGGCAAGGCCTTTGTCGATGCGTGGAACGGCAATGTGCAGGGCGGCCTGCCGCTGCTCGACCATTTCTGGGCCAGCATGGTGCGCGTGTTCGGTGCCTTCGCGCTGGCGGCCGTCACCGCGGTGCCGGTCGGCGTGCTGATGGGCGTGTCGCGCATCGCGCGCGGCGTCTTCGATCCGCCGATCGAGTTCTACCGGCCGCTGCCGCCGCTGGCCTATCTGCCGCTGATCGTGATCTGGTTCGGCATCGACGAGACCTCGAAGATCCTGCTGATCTTCCTCGCCTGCTTCGCGCCGATGGCGATGTCAGCGCGCGCCGGCGTGCGTTCGGTGACGATCGAGCAGATCAACGCGGCCTATTCGATGGGCGCCACGCCGTGGCAGGTGATCCGCCATGTGGTGCTGCCCGCCGCGCTGCCCGACATTCTGACCGGCATGCGCATCGCGATCGGCTTCGGCTGGACCACGCTGGTCGCGGCCGAGATGGTGGCCGCCACCGCCGGCCTGGGCCAGATGGTGCTCAACGCCTCGAACTTCCTGCGTACCGACGTGGTGGTGATGGGCATCGTGCTGATCGGGCTGATCGCCTATGGCTTTGATCTGCTGATGCGCGCCGTGGAGAAGTGGCTGGTGCCGTGGAAGGGAAGGGCTTGAAGGGCTGATGCGCGATGCGGCTGGACTACTTCCCTCTCCCGCCTGCGGGAGAGGGGCCACTACCGCCGGGCGCTCAGGTCTTAGAACGTCGACGCCAGATCCGCCGCCGCCTGCTGCAGCCGCGGCACGAATTCCAGCGAACGCGACAGCGGCGAGCGCACCGTCGGCGCATGGACCGCGAGGGCGGCCACCACCTGCCCGCGCTCGTCGCGCACCGGCACCGCCACGCAGCTGATGCCGGCGACGAACTCCTCGTTGTCGACGCCGATCTGCTTGTGCGCGCAGCGGTCCAGCTCGGCCTCGAGCAGTTCGACGTCGGTGATGGTGTTCTGCGTGAAGCGTTCCAGCGGCAGCTGCCGCACCAGCGCGCGGCGCTGTTCGCGCGGCAGCAGCCCGAGCAGCAGCTTGCCGCTGGCCGAGCAGTGCAGCGGCACATGAGAACCGGGCTTCAGGTCCAGCCGCAACGGCCAGGGCGCCTCCATGCGGTCCAGATAGAGCACCGCGCTCTCGTGGAGCATGGTCAGGTTGACGGTCTCGCCGATATCCTCGACCAGCCGCGACAGGATCGCGTGGCGCAGCTGGCGGGTGCCGGAATGCGTGACGATGGCCACGCCCAGCCGGGCCAGCCGCGGGCCGACCGCATAGGCGTTGCGCGCGCCCGGTTCGCGGATCACCAGCCCGCCGGACTCGAGCGCGCCCAGCATCCGGTGCAGCGAGGCCTTCGGCGCCTCGAAGCCCTGCATGATCTCCGCCAGCGTCAGCGGCCGGTCCGCGGCGACCAGGAATTCGAGCAGCGCGAAGGCGCGCAGCGTGGGCGTGTCGCCGCGGTCGTTGGCCGCTTCGCTGGGCGGCGGCGAGGGCGGCACCG
>NZ_AMPR02000093.1:0-9643 GCF_000307735.3 Cupriavidus sp. HPC(L)
GGCATCGGCCGGAAACTGCGGCGGCACGCCGGCCGCCGCGCGGGCCAGCGCGGCGCCAACATAGACGACCGCGGCCGCGATGCAGACCACCGTGGTGGTCGCCACCGGGTGCACGCCGGGCGTCAAGCGCGCGCCGACGATGATGTAGATCGAATAGATCAGCGCCGACGCCAGCCCCAGGCCGATGCCGAGCGCACTGCCCTGTCCGCCGCCGACGGTCAGTCCCGCGCCGACCGAGCACAGCACCAGCGCGGTCACCGCCGCGCCGGTCAGCTTCTCCTTCAGGAACAGTGCCGCCATCACCGTGACGAAGACCGGATACAGATACAGCAGCAGCGCGACCAGGCTCGCCTGTGCATGGTTCAGCGCGCTGAAGAAGCAGAACGACTGGCCGACATAGCCGATGCCGCCCATCGCCGCCAACGCCAGCACGCGCGGCCACGGCGGCAGCGCGATCCGCTGCCAGCGCATCACCGCCGCCAGCGCGATCGCGGCCAGCACGAAGCGCACCGACAGCAGGCCATAGACGTCGGCACCCGCGTCATAGGCAAAGCGCGCGAAGATCGCCATCGCGCCGAAGGCGCTGGCCGAGATCGCGATCAGCAGCACGCCGGCGAGCTTGTCGCCGGCATGCCGCAGCGGGGTCGATGAGCGTGGGGAAGCGGTCATGGAGGGAGGCCGGCCCGATGGCGAGGTCAACGATCCCGCATTCTAGTCGGCATGCGGCCCCTGCGGCACAGTGGCGCTCCATCGAGCGGAGGGCGCGGCCGGCAAGTCCGCGGACCGTCGTTTACAATCCGCCCCATCATGTTCAATCCCTCCCGTGAAGAAGTCCGCCGGTTCTTTTGCGAAGCCTGGCGCAAGCAGGGCGCCAACGACGTGCTGACGCCGCTCGAGGCGATCGCCGTCGACTGGATCCGCGCCCATCCCGAATACCACGACCAGTTGGCCGATGCCGAGGCGGCGGTCGCCGAGGAATTCACGCCCGAACGCGGGCAGACCAACCCCTTCCTGCATCTGGCCATGCATCTGTCGATCGCCGAGCAGGTATCGGTCGACCAGCCGCGCGGCATCCGCCAGGCCTTCGAACAGCTGGCGCGCCGGCTCGATTCGCCGCACGAGGCGCATCACCAGATGATGGAATGCCTCGGCGAGATGCTGTGGCAGTCGCAGCGCAGCGGCCTGCCGCCCGACGGCGAGCACTACATCGCCTGCGTCCAGCGCCGCGCGCGCGGCTGACCTCCCGCCCGGTGCCGGCCGACCGGCCGGTACAAATCGTCACAGCCAGCGCGGCCGGCCCCGTGCTAGGCTTTGCCGCGTTGCCATTCTCGGCCGTGCCAAGCGTCGTATCCGGCACGGCACGCCAAACAATCTCCGATGATGCCGTTGCTCCGAACCCCGTCCGCGGGCCGTCGTCCGCGCCTGCTCGCGCCCGCCGCCGCCGTCTCCGCGATCTCCGTCGCGCTCGCCGCCCTGTACGCGCCCTCCGCCGATGCCGCGATCGCGCTGCTGCAGCCTCCGCGCGTACTGGACGGCGCGCAGCCGCTGCGGCTGACGCTGCTGGTGACCGCCGACACGGCCAACCGCGGCTATCTGGTGCCCGACACGCTGGAAGTGGTGGCCTCGCCCGAAATGCTGGCGCCGGTGCGCATCACGATGCGGCGGATCACGCCTGGGCCGTCCACGGTGCGCCTGCGCCGCGGCGAGAATCGCACGATCCAATACCAGGGCGAGATCCCGCCGACGCTGCGCGGCCAGATCCGGCTGGATCCGGTGGGCCTGGACGCCGCGCCGGTGCTGGTGACGCTGAATCAGTCGGGGCTCACGCCGCCCGCCACCGCGGCGACGCCATCCACCTCCGCAGCGCCGGCCACCGCCGCCGCCACGCCGGCTGACGAGGGCGATCAGCATGCCGATGTCGCCGCGACGCCGGTCGAGCCGGTGCTCCAGCCGAAGGGACCGGGCCAGCCCGTCTACGATCAGCCGATCCTGACCGGCGGCAGTCGCCTGACCTTCAACGATCCGATGTACTACGCGGTCGGCGCGCACGGCGGCGCCAACGCCAAGTTCCAGTTCAGCTTCAAGTACCGGATCTTCGAAGGCCGCGCCCCGAATTCGCGCTACTGGCTGGACAACCTGTACCTGGGCTACACGCAGTTCTCGCTGTGGGATCTGTCGGAGGAGTCGAAGCCCTTCCACGACACCAACTACCGGCCCAGCATCTTCTACTACCTGTCCGATACCGGCGTGCGCAATCGCTGGATCAGCCGGCTGTCGGTGGCGACCGGCCTCGAGCACGAGTCGAACGGCCGCGACGGCGACCAGTCGCGCAGCATCAATACGCTGTTCCTGAAGCCGACCTTCCACTTCGGCGAGCCGGACGACTGGCACTGGACCGTGACGCCCAAGCTCTACTACTACCTGGAAAAGAGCGACAACAGCGATATCGCGCGCTACCGCGGCTATATGGATCTGCGGGTCGCCTACGGCAAACCCGATTCGTGGGAGCTGGCGGCGACGGTGCGCAAGGGCACGCGCCAGTGGTACGGCAGCGTGGATGCGCAGTTCACCTACCCGATGGGCCGGCTGATACCGGGCACTGCCGGCTACCTGATGGCGGGCTACTTCGTCGGCTATGGCGAGAGCCTGCTGGACTACAACCGCAAGACGCCCTGGCAGTTCCGCATCGGCTATTCACTGAACCGCTGATCCGCTGGCTGGGCCGCTGGGCCGGTGCCGGGCCGCGCAGCCGAGGCAGCGGCGGATCCGTCATCCGGCCAGCGGCTTGCCGCTCGCCTTCAGCCGCGCGTTGGCGACCGCCGCGGAGAACTGTCCGATGCCGTGCCAGCCGGTGGCGCGGCCCAGCTTCTTGCCGCGGTGGAAGAACATGAACACCGGGATGCCGTACAGCCCGAAGCGCCGTCCCAGCGCCGGATGCGTGTAGACGTCGGCATGCAGCCAGTGCAGATCGAGCGCGCGCAGCGGGTCCGGGTTGGCCAGCATGGCCTTCTTGGCCATCTCGCAGTTGTAGCAGTCCTCGCCCCAGAAGAACACGCAGACCAGCTCGTCACCGGCGGCCGCGAGCGCGTCGTCGATGGTGTCATGATCGACCGCGCGCATGCCGAAGGCCTCGAACGCGCGGTGATCCGTATGGGGCGCCGGCGCTGCGCCGAACGGGTAAGGCATCGCATTTCTCCACAAACGAGAACGCCCGGTGCCGAAACGGCGCCGGGCGTGGCTGCGCATCGGTGGCAGGCCGGTCTGCCCGCCGCCCCTTACTTCGGCGCAGCCACCGTCACCAATGCGGGCCGCAGCACGCGGTCCGCGATCAGATAGCCGCGCTGCAGCACGGCCACCACCGTGTTCGGTTCCTGCTCCGACGGCACCATCGAAATCGCCTGGTGCCGATGCGGGTCGAACTTCTCGCCGACCGGATTCAGTTCGACCATGCGGCCCTTCTCGAAGGCGCTGGCCAGTTGCTTGGCGGTCAGTTCGACGCCCTCGCGCAGCTTGCCGATATCGCCCGATCCATCGGCCAGCGCGGCCTGCAGGCTGTCCATCACCGGCAACAGATGCTCGGCGAAGCTCTCGATGGCGAACTTGTGCGCCTTGGCCACGTCCTCCTGCGCGCGGCGCCGGATGTTCTCGGACTCGGCGACGGCACGCAGATACAGGTCGTAGTTCTCGCGTGCCTTGGCTTCCTGTTCCGCCAACTGCGCGGCAAACTGCGACGCGTCATCCGCGGCGGCGGCGGGCTCTGCCGATGGATTGGGCGTGGCCGATTGCGCGGCTTGCGCTTCGGCGGCCTGGTCGGCGGGCGAGGTCGGCGGCGTGTTGGATGGCGTTTGCTTCTGGTCTTCCATGTCGATCCGTTTCAGAACAAGTTGCGGCCGCACAGGGCGGTCCGCCTGGGGTCAATCGGAATTCAGCTGGCAACTGGTGGCGCCAAGCCGATATTTCAAGAGCGGATGGACATCTGCAACGAAACATCAGCTTACAAACTTAAACCAGTGCTGCGAGAAGTGAAATTGCTTTGCTGCAGTGCAGCTTCTAAGATAAATCCAAAAAAACGACAACACTGCCGGGGTGCCGTCTCCTATTGCAGTCCTTCCTGCCGGGGTAAGGCCATGCGCAAGCTGCCGAAGCCGTCCAACAAAACGCCGAAGTTCTCTCCGAAGTTCTCGCTGTTCACGCTGCTGGTTCTTCTTTCCGTGGCGGCGCTGACCGTCTTCGTCTGGCTCTCCGATGGGCTGACCCCACGCGACAGCGTGGCCGGCGGTGCCGATCCCGCGCTGCGCCAATACATCATCCAGTACTCCCGCTGAACATTGCAGCGGCTTACCCTTTGAAGCCGTCGATGCGGCGGCGGTCCCGCTTGGTCGGGCGCCCTTGCAGTTGCGACGCCGGCTCGACATGGAGACGCCGCCGCTCGGCCTCCGCGGCGCGCCGCGTCCGGCTCTCCTCGGTTTCCTCATAGAGCGTCTGGGCCACGGACGCCGGCCCGCGGGCCGGGGCGATGCCCTTGACCACCAGCTCCCAGCGCTGCTGATGGGCGTCGATGCGCACGGTGTCGCCCGGCTTGACCTCGCGCGAATTCTTGCATGGCTGCCCGTTGACCTCTACCCGGCCCCGCTCGACGGCCTCGGCCGCCAGCGAACGGGTCTTGAAGAAGCGCGCGCACCACAGCCACTTGTCGATCCGCTGCCGCGCATCGTCCTCGTACGACGGATTCATGCCGCGGCTCCCCTTGCCTGCGCCAGCGAGCGCCTCGCTTCCAGTTCGTGCGCATGCGGCAGGCGCAACGGCCAGCCCTGCATATGCTGCAGCGCGATCTCCGACAGCGCGGTGATCCAGAACGGCGCGTCGTTCAGGCACGGAATGAAGTGAAATTCCTTGCCGCCGGCGACCTTGAATTCGGACTGTCCTTCCATCGCGATCTCCTCCAGCGTCTCGATGCAGTCGGCCGGAAAGCCCGGGCAGAATACGTCGACCCGCGCGGTGCCGACCTTGCCCAGCTCGGTCAGCGTCGGCGCCGTATAGGGCTGCAGCCACTCTGCCTTGCCGAAGCGCGACTGGAACGTGACCTGGTACTGGCCGGGCTGCAGGCCCAGCGCCTCGCCCAGCATGCGGCCTGTCTTCAGGCATTCGCAGTGATACGGATCGCCCAGCTCGAGCGTGCGCCGCGGCACGCCGTGGAAGGACAGGATCAGCCGGTCGCCGCGCGCGAAATCCGGGGCCCCATGCTGGGCCCAGTAGGCGCCGACCTGCTGGTGCAGCGCGCCCAGATAGGCCGGGTGGTCGTGAAAATGTTTGACCAGCCGCAGTTCGGGCTGATTGCGCCATTCGCCGAGCACGCGAAACAGTTCGTCAAACGCGGTCGCGGTGGTGGTGCCGGAATACTGCGGGTACATCGGCAGCGCCAGGATGCGCTCGCAGCCCTGGCGCCGCAGCGCCTCCATCACCGAAGGGATCGACGGGTTGCCGTAGCGCATCGCGCAGGCCACCGTCACGTCATGCCCCTGCTGCGCCAGCAGCTGCTGCAGCGCATGCGCCTGCCGCTCGGTATGGACCAGCAGCGGCGAGCCGGTCCGGTGCGCCTCGCGCAGCCAGATCGATTCGTACTTCAGCGCCGACGCGCGCGAGCGCAGCGGCAGGATCAGCCCGTACAGCACCGGCAACCAGGCCGCGCGCGGAATCTCGACCACGCGCGGATCGGACAGGAACTGTTTCAGGTAGCGGCCGACCGCCTTGGGGGTCGGCTCGTCCGGCGTGCCCAGGTTGATCAGCAGGATCGCCGTGCGGGGCGCCTGCCCATGGCGGTAGGCCGGTTCTGCGGTAAAGGTCATAGGGATTCCGGTATCGCCGGGGCACGAAGGCCGCCCTGCGCGTGGCGGCCCGCCCAGGCCGCCATCAGTTCTGGCTGCTCAGCGCGCTCGACAGCAGCCGCGCCGTGATATCGACGATCGGGATCACCCGGTCATAGGCCATCCGCGTCGGGCCGATCACGCCCAGCGTGCCGACGATCTGGCCGTCGACCTCGTACGGCGCGGTGATCACGGCCATGTCCTCGAGCGGCACCAGCCGGCTCTCGCCGCCGATGAAGATCTGCACGCCCTCGGCGTGGCTCGACACATCGAGCAGCTGCAGCAGGCTGGTCTTGTGCTCGAACACGTCGAACAGCCGGCGCAGCTTGTCCATGCTCGAGGCCAGGTCCTCGACCTCGAGCAGCTTGCGTTCGCCCGAGATATAGACCTGCTCGTCCTCGTCGGCCATCGCGCTGCTGCCGGCCTCGACCGCGGCCTGCATCAGTTCCGACATGTCGATGCGCAGCGCCTTCAGTTCGTCGCGCAGCCGCTCGCGCACGGTGTCGAAGCGCATGCCGGCGTAATGGGTGTTGATGAAATTGGCCGCCTCGACCAGCTGCGACGCGCTGTAGGGCAGCTCGGTCTGGATGATGCGGTTCTGCACGTCCCCTTCCGGGGTCACGATGATCAACAGGATGCGCTTGTCGGACAGGCGCATGAATTCGATCTGCCGGAAGGCCTGCGCGCGGCGCGGGGTCATCACCACGCCGGCGAACTGCGACAGGTTCGACAGCGTGCGCGCGGCCGACGTGATCATGCGCTGCGGGCTCTGCTCCTGCGCGCCGAGTTCGCCCTGGATCAGACCGGCCAGCTTGGTGCGGTCGAACTGGGTATCGAGCGGCTGGGCCGTCAGCATGGTATCGACGAACAACCGGTAGCCGCGCGGGGTCGGGATGCGCCCCGCCGACGTGTGCGGGCTGGCGATGAAGCCCATCTCTTCCAGGTCCGACATCACGTTGCGGATGGTCGCCGGCGACAGGTCCAGTCCCGAGTACTTCGACAGCGTACGCGAGCCGACCGGCTGCCCTTCGGCGATGTAGCGCTCGATCAGGGTCTTGAGAAGGGTTTTCGCTCGTTCGTCCATGGTGTCCCGATTTTACGCAAGTTTTGCGCGGTGGGGCTCGCTCTGGCACTCGCCCCCCGGGCCGTGCTGACAATGGTCATGGCGGTATGGTCTAATCCGGGCATGTCTGCACACCCCAAGTCCGGCGCCGCGCACGCGCCCTTTCGCACGGTCGCCCTGGTCGGCAGGTATTCGACCGCGGGCATCGAAGGTCCGCTCGAGGAACTGGCGGCCTGCATCCTGCGCAACGGCCAGGACGTGGTGTTCGAACGCGAGACCGCGCTGGCGACCGGCCTGACGGACTACCCGGCGCTGTCCGCCGAGGAGATCGGCCGCGAGGCCGACGTCGCGGTGGTGCTCGGCGGCGACGGCACGCTGCTCGGCATCGCGCGCCAGCTGGCCGGCTTCTCGGTGCCGCTGATCGGCGTCAACCATGGCCGCCTCGGCTTCATGACCGACATCCCGCTGGAGGATGTGCAATCGGTGCTGCCGGCCATGCTCAGCGGCCACTACGAGCCCGAGAACCGCATGCTGCTCGAATCGCGCGTGATCCGCGACGAGGGCGTGATCTTCTCCGCGCTGGCCCTGAACGACGTGGTGGTCAATCGTTCGGGCATCTCCGGCATGGTCGAGCTGGCGGTCTCGGTGGATGGCTACTTCATGTACAACCAGCGTTCGGACGGCCTGATCGTGTCGACGCCGACCGGATCGACCGCCTATGCGCTGTCGGCCGGCGGGCCGATCCTGCATCCGACGCTGTCGGGACTGGTGCTGGTGCCGATCGCCCCGCATGCGCTGTCGAACCGGCCGATCGTGCTGCCGCACGACGCCGAGGTGTCGATCGAGGTCGCCACCGCGCGCGATGCCAGCGTCAACTTCGACATGCAGTCGCTGACCTCGCTGCTGCCGGGCGACCGCATCGTGGTGCGCCGCTCGGCCAAGACCATCAACCTGCTGCACCCGGTCGGCTACAACTACTACGCGACGCTGCGCAAGAAGCTGCACTGGCACGAGTACCCGACCGAAGACAACCGGCTCTGAGCGCAAGCGTCCCGCATCGTTTGCCGCCCGCCCCAGCCGGTCCCGATCCCTCCCCTAGTCATCGCCGCCCTCCGTCTCCGAAGATGCTGCGCAGCCTGTCCATCCGCGATTTCGTCATTGTCGATACGCTCGACCTCGACTTTTCCGCCGGCTTCACCGTGTTCACCGGCGAGACCGGTGCCGGCAAGTCGATCCTGATCGATGCGCTGGCGCTGGTGCTCGGCGAGCGCGCCGATGCCGGCGTGGTGCGCGAGGGCGCGGCGCGCGCCAGCGTCAGCGCCACCTTCTCCACGCACCCCGCGCTGGACGCCTGGCTCAACGAGCAGGCGCTGGCCGAGGACGACGGCAACGTGCTGCTGCGCCGCGTCGTCGATGCCAACGGCCGCAGCAAGGCCTTCATCAACGGCAACGCGGCCACGCTGGCGCAGCTGCGCGAGGTCGGCGACCAGCTGGTCGACATTCACGGGCAGCACGCGCATCAGCTGCTGCTGCGGCCGGACGCGCAGCGTCTGCTGCTCGACGCGCATGCCGGCCTGACCGCGCAGTCGGCCGCGGTCGCCGAGGCCTGGCGCACCTGGCGCGCCTGCGTGCGGCAGCGCGAAGCGGTCGAACAGCAGTCGCGCGAGATGCAGCTCGAACGCGAGCGGCTCGAATGGCAGGTCGGCGAGCTCGACAAGCTGGCGCCGCAGCCCGATGAATGGGAGGCGATCCAGGCCGAGCACAAGCGGCTGTCGCACGCGGCCAATCTGCTCGAGGGCGGCCGCGCCGCGCTCGACGGGCTGTCCGAAGCCGACGGCGCGGTGCTGTCCGCGCTCAATGCGATGGTCCACCGGCTGCGCCAGCTCGCCGAGGTCGATCCCGCGCTGGGCGATGTGGTGACCGCGCTGGAAGCGGCCGAGGTGCAGGCCGAGGAAGCGGCCCACTCGCTGACCCGCTATGTCGACCGGCTCGAGCTCGACCCCGAACGGCTGCAGGTCGTCGAGGAGCGGATGCAGGCGCTGCACACCGCCGCGCGCAAGTTCCGCGTGCCGCCCGAACAGTTGCCCGACGAATTGCTGGCGCGCCGCCAGCAGCTCGACGACCTGCAGGCCGCACAGGACCTGAACAAGATCACCGCGCGCGAGGCCGCGGCCCGCGCCGCCTACCTGACCATCGCGCGCCACCTGAGCGACGCCCGGCGCCAAGCCGCAGAGCGGCTGTCGGCCGCGGTCACCGAGGCGATGCAGGGCCTGTCGATGGCCGGCGGCAGCTTCACCGTGGCGCTGCACCCGATCGACGAAGGTGTCAGCCATGGACTCGAACAGGTCGAGTTCCTGGTCGCGGGCCATGCGGGCGTCAGCGCGCGGCCGCTGGCCAAGGTCGCATCGGGCGGCGAACTGGCGCGGATCAGCCTGGCGATCTCGGTGATCACCAGCGAGGCCGCGCCGACGCCGACGCTGATCTTCGACGAGGTCGATACCGGCATCGGCGGCGCGGTCGCCGAGGTGGTCGGCCGCCGGCTGCAGGAACTGGGCCGGGCCCGCCAGGTACTGTGCGTGACCCACCTGCCGCAGGTCGCCGCGCAGGCCGGCACGCATTTGCTGGTCAGCAAGGAGACCGTCAGCGATGGCGGCGAGGCCGTGACGCGCTCGCAGATCCGCGTGCTCGACGCCGCCGGGCAGCATCACCGACGACC
>NZ_AMPR02000092.1:0-9670 GCF_000307735.3 Cupriavidus sp. HPC(L)
CCTGAGGACGGTGCACCAGGCGATGCCCCCGCGGACGCGCCGGCCGCTCGCACGCCACCGGCGCCCAGCTCCAGCATCAGGCCACCGGCCAGCGCCGCCCCGCTCTTCAGGAAGTCGCGTCGCTTCATGCCGGCCTCCCGCTGCGCAGTTCGGCCGCGGCGCGATGGATCGCGCGCCGGATCCGGTCATAGGTGCCGCAGCGGCAGATATTGCCCGCCATCGCCGCATCGATATCGCCGTCACTGGGCGTTGGCTTCCGCGCCAGCAGCGCGGCGGCCGACATCAGCTGCCCCGACTGGCAGTAGCCGCATTGCGGCACGTCCTCGGCCTGCCACGCGCGCTGCAACGCGTGCAGCGCATCCGGTTTGCCCAGCCCCTCGATCGTCGTCACGCGCTTGCCGGCGACGCTGGACAACGGGGTCTGGCAGGCACGCACGGCCTGCCCGTCGACATGGACCGTACAGGCGCCGCACAGCCCCATGCCGCAGCCGTACTTGGTGCCGGTCAGATCCAGCTGGTCGCGCAACACCCACAGCAGCGGCGTATCCGCGGGGGCGTCCACCCGTCGGCGGGCGCCATTGACATCGAGCTTGGTGGTCATCGTGGTCTCCTCGGCCGCCCCTCTGGCGTGGACGGATCAGGGAAAGCCTAGGTGTCGCGCAACCATATGTGAAATATGATTTTGGAATCCAATCCATACGGATCGCATATGGATCTCCGCCAGTTGCGCTATTTCATCGCGGTTGCCGAGGAAGGCAACTACAGCCGCGCCGCCGAACGCCTGCATATCTCGCAGCCGCCGCTGAGCCAGCAGATCAAGTCGCTCGAGGGCGCGCTGCGGGTCACGCTGTTCGAGCGCGGCCGCCATGGCGCGCGGCTGACGCGGGCCGGCGAGGCGCTGCTGACGCGCGCGCGGCGCATCGTCGACGACTGCGAATCGGTGGAACGGCAGGTGCGGCGCGTTGCCGATGGGCTCGAAGGCTATCTGCGCATCGGCATCATCAACTCGGTGATGTACGGCCCGCTGCCGCTGACGCTGCGCCAGTTCCAGCTGCGCAATCCCGGCGTCGAATGGACGCTGCACGAACTGCTGCCCGACCAGCAGTACGAGGCGCTGGCGCGCGGCCGCATCGACGTCGGTTTCTCGTGCAGCACGGCCGCGCGCAGCGATCTGCGCTCGATCCTGGTCTATGCGCAGCCGCTGATGGTGGCGATGGCGGCCGACCATCCGCTCGCGGGCGCGAACCGCGTCTCGCTGCGGCAGCTGTCCGGCGATGCCTTTGTGCTGCTGAACATGCAAAGCCCGATGATCCGCAATGTGCTGGCCGCCTGCCTGCGCGACGGCTTCGAGCCGCGCGTGATGCACGAATCGGTCGATCCGGAGACGGTGCTGGGACTGGTCGGCGCCGGCGTCGGCGTCAGCGTGCTGCCGGCCTCGCTGTCGGCCACGCGGCGCGACGACGTCAGCTACGTGCCGCTGGCCGCGCGCGGACTCGATGCCGACCTGCACGCGACGGTGCGGCGCGAGCATGCGCTGCCCGCGCTGGAGCGTTTTCTCGCGCTGCTGGAGGACGTGACACGGGCCTGGCACCGCGAGGTGTTCGGCGCCGGCGCCACGCCGGGCGGCGCGGCCTGGGCGGTGGCCGCAATACGGGAGGAGAACCGGGCGGGGAAGCGGGAGAAGAAGCGGGACGTCCCGCGCAAGGCCGGCCGCAAGGTCAGGCCGGCGTCATCACGACCTTGATGCAGCCGTCGTGCTTGTCGCGGAAGGTCTCGTACATCGACGGGCCGTCCGCCAGCTTGACGCGATGCGAGATCACGAAGGTCGGATCGATCTGCCTGTCGATGATGCGCTGGAGCAGATCGTCGGTCCAGCGGTTGACGTGGGTCTGGCCGGTACGGATGGTCAGCCCCTTGTTCATCAGCGCGCCCATCGGGATCTTGTCGACCAGTCCGCCGTAGACGCCGGGAATCGACACGATGCCGCCGGGCCGGCAGACATAGATCATCTCGCGCAGCACGTGCGGGCGATCGGTCTCCAGCATCACGGCCTGCTTGACGCGGTCGTAGATCGAATCGAGCGAACGGGTCGCATGCGCTTCGAGTCCGACCGCGTCGATGCACTTGTCGGGGCCCTTGCCATGCGTGATCTCGTTGAGCGCCTCCAGCACGCTCTGGTTCTCGAAATCGATCAACGTCACGCGGTCGGGACCGAGCTGCTGCGCCATCCGCAGGCGCTCCGGCACGCGGTCGATCACCACCACCTGCTTCGCGCCCATCAACAGCGCCGACAGGATGCAGAACTGGCCCACCGGTCCCGCGCCCCAGATCGCGACGATATCGTCCGGCTGGATGTCGCACTGCGCCGCGGCCTGCCAGCCGGTCGGCAGGATATCGCCGAGAAACAGCACCTGCTCGTCGCTCAGTTCGGCCGGCACCTTGACCGGCGCCACGTCGGCATAGGGCACGCGCACGTATTCGGCCTGCCCGCCCGCATAGCCCCCGGTCAGATGGGTGTAGCCGAACAGCCCGGCGGTGGTATGGCCGAACATCTTGTCGGCCGCTTCCTTGTTGCGGTTGGTGCGCTCGCACACCGAGAAATTGCCGCGCCGGCATTGGTCGCATTCGCCGCAGATGATCGTAAACGGCACCACCACGCGGTCGCCGACGCGCAACCGGCGGTTCTGCGCGCCGACCTCGACGACCTCGCCCATGAACTCGTGGCCCATGATGTCGCCGTGCTCCATGCCGGGCACGAACCCATCGTACAGATGCAGGTCCGAGCCGCAGATCGCGCAGCTGCTGACGCGGATGATGGCGTCGCGCGGGTGTTCGATCACCGGGTCGGGAACGGTGTCATAGCGGATATCGTGCTTGCCGTGCCAGCAAAGGGCTTTCATCGCGGGCTCCCCAGGGAAGAGCGGCACGCCAGTCGCGCCGCATGGGGCGGGAATGCAAGCGCTGTTCCACGGGGATGGCGGGTGGGTGCGAGTCCCGATGTCTCCCTTCGGTGGCACGCGGCGGCGCGAAACTTACATGTGGGGGAAGAAGTTTCAAGCCGGCCGCAGGAAGGCGAAAGGACCGCCGAGGCCCGCCCGATGCGGGTGTTGCCTCCCCTCGCCCGCCGGCGGGAGAGGGGCCGGGGGAGAGGGCAGCGGCGCTCGCCAATGCCATCGCGGCTTGAACCGCCCGTTCCCTCTCCCCAGCCCTCTCGCGCAAGCGGGAGAGGGAGCCCGATGTCGCTAATGCAAAGCGTGTCGGCGGTACCAGGCCTCAACCCGGCAACGTGATCAGGAACGTCGTGCCGCGTCCCGGCGCGCTGTCGACGCCGACATGGCCGCCGTGCCGCTCGACCACGGTCTTGACGAACAGCAGTCCCAGCCCGCTGCCCTCGCGCACCGGACGGCCCTCCTCCTGCAGCCGGCTGAACGGCTGGAACAGCCGCGCCTGTTCCTCGGGCGCGATGCCGGGCCCCTGGTCGGAGACCGACACCATCAGGCCGCCGTCGCTGCCGTCGTCGTGCCGCACGCGGCCGGCGCGCACGGTCACGGTGCCGCCCGGCGGGCTGTACTTGACCGCGTTGTCGATCAGATTCGACACGGCGCGCATCAGCAACGCCGCTTCGCCATACAGCATCATCTCCTCGTTGCCGGTCTGCACCGCGACGGTCACGCGGCGGGCCTGCGCCAGCGCCCACAGCGAATCGGCGGCGTCCATCAGCACCGTGGTCAGGTCGATCTCCGCAAAGCGCAGATGCTGCGATTCGGCCCGCGCCAGCTGGATGAAATCGTCGGCCAGCGCCAGCGTGCGGCCGGCGTGATGGCGGATGCGGTCGAGCAGCACCGGCGGTTCCAGCGCGCGCGTGGGGTCGGCCTGCAGTTCGACGAGCGCAAGGATCGACGCCTGCGGCGACCGCATGTCGTGCGAGATGAAGCGCAGCGTTTCCTCGCGCTGGCGCTCGGCCAGCCGTACCTGCGTGATGTCGATGAAGCTGACGCTGAAGCCGGCGACCTCGCCCCCGTTGCCGCGCAGCGGCGCTCCGCGCAACAGCATCGCGCGCTGGTCATGCGTCTGCAGCTCGACCCCGGCGCGCTCGCCCCGCGTCGGCGCCGCGCCGCTGTCGGCCGCGCGCCTGAGCCGATCCCAGTATTCGAGTCCGCCCTGCGGCGGCGCGAAGATGTCGGCGATCAGCGTATCGAGCAGCGGACGCGCCCCGCCCTCGGCATTGAGCGAGGACAGCAGCCGCGGCGACAGCGCGACCGCGCCGGCATTGGCCAGCAGGATGCTGCCGTCGGCATCGCAGATCACCGTCGCATCGGGCAGGTTTTCCAGCCCGTCGGACAGCAGGCGGCGCAGGTCGCGCTGCCGCGTGATCATCCGGTACAGCGCGCTCATGCGGGTGTCCAGCGTGCCGCCGGCCAGCGGCGGCGCGCTCTTGCTGCCGGGCAGCGCCGGCTCGCGTTCGAGCCGGGCGACTTCGGCCGACAGGAAGCTTAGCGCCGATTCCTGCCGGCGCCAGCTCCACAGCGGGTAGAACACCAGGCAGGCGAGGATCGCCGGTACCGGGGAGAACCACAGCCGATCGAAATGCATCAGCGCGACGCTGGCGCCGAACAGGCCGACGATCACCGCCGCGCTGACCAGCAGCGCATCGCGCGGCGACATCAGCAGCGCGGCCAGGCAGGCCAGCAGCACCGGCAGCAGCGTCAGCGGCCAGTACCAGGCGCGCGGCACCGGCACGATGCCGTTGTCGTCGAGCAGCGCCTGCGCGGAATTGGCCAGCAGCTCGACGCCGCTGATGCCGGCGCCGTTCTTCGACAGCGGTGCGGAGAACATGTCGCCGAGGCCGGTCGCGCCGGCGCCGACCAGCACCAGCTTGTCGCGGAACAGCTCGGGCGGAATCGCGCCGCTCAGCACGTCGATCGCCGACACCGTGCGAAAGGTGCCGATCGGCCCGGCGAACGGGATGCCCAGCCGATAGCGCCGATGCCATTCGCCGGACAGCGTCTCGTCGACCGGCACCTGCCGGTAGCTTGCCAGCGGCCGCTGCGGCTGGCCGAACTGCACCAGGCGCACGACGAAATGGTCGAGCATCTGGCCCGGCAGCCCTTCCTGCAGGTAGATATGGCGGGCCAGCCCGTCGACATCGGTCGCGATATTGATATGGCCGACGTCCGCGCCCAGCGCCGGCAGCGGATAGTTCAGGCGGTAGCCGTCCCGCACCGGCTCGGCCAGCGCGGGAATGATCACGTTGCCGGCGCGCGCCATGCTGACGGCCAGCGCCTCGTCGTCCTCGGGATGGCGCCAGTCCGGCTCCACCAGCAGCACGTCGAGACCGATCACGCGCGCGCCGCCGTCGGCCAGCCGATCGACCAGCCCGGCCAGCAGCGAACGGCGCCACGGCCAGCGGCCCACCGCGGACAGCGATTCATCGTCGATCGAGACGATCAGGATGTCGTCGCGCGGCGCGTGCTGCTGCGCGGCGATACCGATGTCGTAGACGGCGAGGTCCAGCCGCTGGCTGGCGCCGAAATCGGCGCGCACCGCGGCCAGCACCATCACCAGCATGGTCAGCACCAGCCATTCGATCAGCGTGCGCCGATGAAAGCCCGCGATCAGGCCGCTGCCCGCGGCGGTGCGCAACTGGGGCAGACGGAACCGGCTATCCGCCACGGCGCACACTGCCGGCGGCAGTTCCGATCGGAGCGCCCGTGCCGTCGCGCAGATGCTCGTGGACTTCGATGCGTTGCGGCGCCGAGAACGGCGACTCGCTGCCGTCGCGCTCGATGCGCGCGACCCGCACGTAATAGACGCCGGCCGGCGGCCGCGGCAGCGCCGCGGTGTCCGACTCGATGCGCTGGTCCTGCAGCGGCCGGGCAAAGCGCGGCTCGTCGGCCAGCTGCACCCGATAGGCCAGCGGCGCGAAGGCGGCCGATTGTCCGGCCGCGCCCCAGCGCAGCCGCAGCGGGCCACCGTTGTCCTCGACCACGGCGACGCCCGGCGCCGGCGGCAGGATGCGGAACGGCACCGGCGCGCTCCACGGCCCGGCCTGCCCCTTGGCATCGATCGAACGCACGCGCCACCACCAGTCGCCCGGCGCCAGCGTCTGCTGCGTGCCCGCCTCGCGGGTGCTGCCCTGCGCGGCCAGCGTGCCGAAACTCTCGTCGGAGGCGATTTCGAAGCGGTACTCGACGGCGCTGTCGACCGCCGCCCATTGCAGTTGCACTACGGCGCCATGCACCGTGCTGCGCGGCGCCGGCTCGACCGTATAGGGCGCCGGCGGATTGAGCCGCACGGTCAGCGGCGCGATCGCCGCGTTGCCGGGAATACGGTTGCGGTCGATCGCGCGCACCTCGAGATAGGCTGCCCCATCGGGCAAGCCCGTCAGCGCCGCGGACGCGGGCGTGACGGTACTGGCGAACACCGCTTCGGTACGCTCGGCATCGCGCGTGACGCGCACCAGGTAGCCGATCGCGCCCTTGACCGGCTGCCAGCCCACTTCGGCGTGGCTCGCGTAGATGGGCTCGGCCGGCACCGCGCTCAGCGTCGGCGCGGCCAGCAGCGTGTGCACCACCGCGTCGCCGGCGCTGCCGACGGCGATGCCGTGGCCGGCCGTGACGGTCCGCCTGGCGCGCCGCGCGCGCACCGCCACGGTTCCCTCGAGCACCGCGCTGCTGTTGGCGCGCCGGCCAGGCTCGTCGGGTTGGCCCGCGTCGACGGCGTAGCGGGTGCCGCGCACCCCGGTGACCATCATCGGCGTGCGGACCTCGAAGCGGCCCACGCCAGTGCCCCCGGGCGCGACGCGCGATTCGATGCCGCCGCGGTCGACCTGCATCACGGTGTCGCCCAGGCCCGTGCCCGCGAACACGCGCAGGCGCTTGACCTGCAGCCGAGTGCTCGGCGGCATCGCGACGCGGGTGCCGTCGGGCAGCTCGAACGTGACCAGGCCATCGGCGCCGGTTTGCAGCCAGGCCGCCTCGTCGACGCGCATGCCGGGCCGCAGCGCCGCGCCGTTGGCATCGGCCTGTCCGACCACCGACACCACGCGCGCGCTGGCGACCGTCACCGGAATGCGCGCGAGCGGAATGCGGACATGGGTGCCGACCGGCAGCCGATACGGATCGGCGACGCGGTTCAGCGCCTGCAGCTCGCGCCAGACGTCGGCGCGGCCGGTATAGCGCTGCGCGACCCAGAACAGCGTATCGCCCGGTTCCACCTGGTGCAGGAAATATTCGCCGTCGGCACCGGCCGGGCCCGCCTGCGCCGGTGCCAATGCCAGCAGCGTCCATGCGGCAACGGCGGCCCGTACGACCGTGACGACCGTGACGGCCGCGGCGGCCCCGGTGGTCGTCAGCACACCACCCTTACGCGCCATCGGCCTGCCCCGCGCAGCGCTCGAAACGATAGCCGTAGGAGTACACCGAGGCGAGCCGCACGCCGTTCTCCGGCCGCAGGCCGAGCTTGATGCGCAGCCGCGACAGATGGGTGTCCAGCGTGCGCGAACTGGCGCCAAGCGAGCGCCCCCAGACCGCCTGCTCGACGACGTCGCGCGCCAGCAGCCGGTCCATGTTGCGGAACAGATAGAGCGCCAGATCGAATTCGCGCGGCGCGATATCGACCTCGACGCCGTTCAGGCTGGCGGTACGCGCCACCGGGTCGAGGCGATAGGCGCCCACCACGATGGCCTCGTTGGCCGGGGCCGACGGATAGGTCCGGCGCAGCAGCGCGCCCACCCGCGCCAGCAGCTCGCCCCTGCGCACCGGCTTGATCATGTAGTCGTCGGCGCCGCCGGCCAATCCCGTGACGATGTCCTCTTCCAGCGACCGGCTGGTCAGGAACAGGATCGGCGGGTATTGGCCCGAATGCAGCCGCACGTGCGTTACCACGTCATAGCCGCTGATATCTGGCAACTGCCAGTCCATCACCAGCAGGTCGTACGAGCGCTCGCGCATTGCGCGCAAAAAGGCCTTGCCGCTCGAATAACTGTCGCAGGTATGCCCGGCGCTGATCAGGATCTGCTGAATCAGTTCGGCCTGGCTGGGATCGTCTTCGACCGATGCGATGTTCATGTTCTTCTCGGTTACAGGTCCGTTCGCGTCTTGCCGCACGGCGGCTCCGGCAAGCGCGACTTCATGGATGGGATCGATGAAATGTGTCGAATTGTAAAGCGTCGGTCACCATGCCCGCCCGCGATGGCGCAATTGGAGCCGTCCGATTCGCATTACTGCAACATATAAGTTTCATATTCCAGGCGCTCGAGCCGGCGGTCCAGCAGCACCAGCGCGATCGCCACCACGATCAGCACCGCGAATGCGAAACCGTAGCCGTACCACGCGGGCCCGAGCGTCAGCGTCAGATGCGTCAGGCCCGCGTTCAACGCCAGCAGCGCCGCGCCGAGCAGCAACACCTCGCGGCGCCGGTCCAGATAGAAGTACAGGCTCAGCGTGGCAAGCAGCACCACCTGCAGGCCCGCGGCGACCATGTCGACATGCAGCAGCGGCAGGTACAGCTGCGTCATGCCGAACAGCGCCAGCAGCGGCCGCCCGAGCGCGAACAGCAGCAGCGCCGCGATCGCCAGCGCCTTGACGATCTCGTACAGGCCCAGCCGGACCGCCCGCACCATCGCGTTGCGCGCCTCTTCGATGCGCTGCAGCGAGCCGCCGCCGCGCACCGCGTCGACGAAGGCATCGTAATGGGCGACGAAATCCCGCTCGATGCGCAGCAGGAACACGGCCAGCGCGGGCACGACCGCGAGATGGGCCAGAAACACCGGGATGTCGTAGATCGCCGATGCATGCAGCGGACCGATGACCGCCTGGCCCGTGCCCGCGTGGTACCAGAACTGCAGCTTGTCGACCCAGAGCCCGAGCGGATACAGCAGGCCGATGGCGATCAGGCTCGGATAGCGATGACGCCGCGCGAACACCGTGAAAGACAGCAGGCGCCGGCTGCGATGGTGGCGATGGATCTGCATCGTGGTGCCGGCGAGCAGCACCAGCGCACCGATCGCGAAACTGCCCAGCAGCCCTTCCACGCCGAAGCCGCGCAACGCCAGCGCGGCGACGGACGCCCCCGCAACGCCGGCCAGGAAGGCGCAGGCGATCGTGCCGTACTGCTTCATGCCGGCCAGGAAGGCCACGGCGATCCAGACATGGCACATCAGCACGAAGCCGGCCAGCATCAACGCGCGATACGGCGCCGACTGCTGCGGGAACGCCCACAGCAGGCATGCCACGCCGAACAATCCCGCCAGCACGGTGACGGCCAGTCCCGTCGCGCGCAGGCCCGGCAGCACCAGCTCGCCGCGTCCTTCGGCGAGGCGATCGGCGGCGAAGCGCACCAGATGGAGCTGCAGCGGTCCGGTCAGGATCAGGCTGGCGACGATCAGGCAGGTCGCCGATACCTGGAACTGCATCGCCAGCGCGGACGACAATCCGGCCGGCAAGCGGTCCGGCAATGCGCGCATGGCGATCGGCAACAGGCCGGCAAGCGCCAGCGCGCAGGCGCCGCAGGCCAGCACGCCGGCAAAGCCGTACGCCTGCAGCGTGCCGCCGACGCGGTTGCGGTCGCGGAGGCGGCGAAGGAAAAAGGTCAGGTCCACCATCATGGCGCTCCGGCAAACGGGCAACGGCCGGCCGACAGCCGTTCGGCCGCCGGCGGCGTGGCCGGC
>NZ_AMPR02000091.1:0-9687 GCF_000307735.3 Cupriavidus sp. HPC(L)
AGCCGCGGCCGATGCACCAGCGCGCGGGCCAGCGCGACGCGCTGGTGCATCGGCCGCGGCTGCTGCTGCTCGACGAGCCGCTTGGCGCGCTCGATGCGCTGACCCGTATCGAGATGCAGCAGCTGATCGAGCGCCTGTGGCTGGCGCACGGCTTCACCGCGCTGCTCGTCACGCACGATGTGGCAGAGGCCGTCGCGCTGGCCGACCGCGTGGTGCTGATTGAAGACCACCGCATCGCCTTCGACGAACGCGTGCCGTTGCCGCGCCCGCGCAGCCACGGCGCGCCGGCATTCGCCGCGATCGAGGAGCGCGTGCTGCGGCGGGTGCTGCGGCAGCCCGCGACCGAATCCCCTGACAACGACGCGCGGACCCGCGCATTGACAACGCACTGATGAACATCGTCGGCATTCTCGGCAGTCCCTCCACGCCTTCGCGTTCGGCCTACCTGCTGGAGCTCGCGCTCTCGCGGCTGGACGCCTTCACGTCCTCCTACCGCTCGATCCGGCCGCGCGACCTGCCGGCCCAGGCGCTGACGCAGGCGGACTTCGGCGATGCCCGCCTGCAGGAGGCGGTGCGCGCGGTCGGTGAATCGCAGCTGGTGATCGTCGCCACGCCGATCTACAAGGCCTCGTACAGCGGCGTGCTGAAGGCCTTCCTCGATCTGCTGCCGCAGGACGGCCTGCGCGACAAGACCGTGCTGCCGCTGGCCACCGGCGGCAGTCCCGCGCATCTGCTGGCGCTGGACTATGCGCTCAAGCCGGTGCTGTCGGCGCTCGGCGCGCGCGACATCCTCGACGGCATCTATGCGACCGACCAGCAGCTGCCATCGCGTCCCGAGGGCGGCTACACCGCGACGGGCGACATCGTCGAACGGCTCGACCGCTCGGTGCAGCGTGTCGCCGCGCGGGCGCGCGAGCGGCAAGAGCGCGAGGCCGAACTGGCCCGTGCCGCGACGTCTTCGGCGAACAGCGAACCGTGGCCGGCCGAGCGCGTGCGCTGGTCCGTCTGACTTCGAATCAATCCGCTATTTCATCCAGGAACCCGTCATGACGATTCATGCCATCAACGTACGCAACCAGTTCCGCGGCAGGATCCGCGAAATCATCGAGGGACCGGTGGTGTCCGAGATCGATGTCGAAACCGCCGGCGGGCTGGTGGTCACCTCGGTCATCACGACCCGCTCGGTCAAGGAGCTCGAGCTCGCGGTCGGCAAGGAAGTGATCGCGCTGGTCAAGTCGACCGAAGTGTCGATCGCGACGCTATGACGCAAGGGAAGAGCGGCATGCAAGAGACGCGGCGACGGCTGTTGCTGACGGCGGCCGGCATTGCGGCATGGACGCTGGCCGGCACCGCACGCGCACAGGCGGGCGGCAAGCCGGAAACGGTGCGGATCGGCTATCAGAAGTCGTCGACGCTGATGATCCTGCTGAAGTCGCGCGGCACGCTGGAGAAGGCGCTAGCACCGCTGGGCGCCTCGGTGTCGTGGCACGAATTCACCTCGGGCCTGCCGCTGCTCGAGGCGCTCAATGTCGGGGCATTGGACCTCAGTGCCGACGTCGCCGACGCGGTGCCCCCGTTTGCGCTCGCGGCGGGAGCGAAGCTGACCTACTACGCGATCGAGACGCCGTCGCCGACGGCGCAGGCGATCGTGGTGCCGCGCGACTCGTCGCTGACGTCCATCGCGCAATTGAAGGGCCACAAGGTCGCCTTCGCCAAGGGCGCCGGCGCGCACTACCTGCTGCTGGAGGCGCTGGCGCGCAATGGGCTGTCGATGCGCGATATCGAACCGGCGTATCTGACGCCGGCCGATGCGCGCGCCGCGTTCGAGCGCGGCAACGTGTCGGCCTGGGTCATCTGGGACCCGTTCCTCGCGGCCGCGCAGCGCCAGGCGCAGGCGCGCGTGCTGGCCGACGGCACCGGCCTGGCCAGCTATCGGCGCTTCTATCTGGCAGCCAGCGACTTCGCACGCCGACGCGCCGATGTACTGGCCACCGTGTTCGATGCGCTCGCGCAGGCAGGAGAGTGGGTCAAGGCCAATCCCGCGGCGGCGGCCGAATGGCATGCGCCGTTGATCGGCCTGGACGCGGCCACCGTCGAGATCGCCAACCGGCGCCGCAGCTACCGGCTGCAGGCGGTCGACGCGCCGGCGCTGGACGAGCAGCAGCGCATCGCCGATGCCTTCCACGCGCAGCAGATCATTCCGCGAAAGGTGGTGGTCGGCGCTTCGCCGGTGTGGCGGCGGCAGGCCTGAACAACGCTTGCACACCGGTGCAGATCGAGGGCTTGGCATTCGGACAACCGGTGTACTAACCTCGTTCTACGTTCCGGTGAACCGGGTTTACCCCCGGGCCGGAACGGCGCCATCGAAGGCGCGCACGCGGGGGCGCATGCCCTTGCCCTTTGTCATCCACTTCGCAATCCTCATGTGGCCATGCCCGGCAGGAATGATCCGCGCTGGCCAACACAGACTCGAACGATGACCGGCACCGTCCAGGTCCCGCGTCATCCTTCACGAGCGCGCATGGCGCAGCATGCCGATGCCGCCTTTGTCCGCGACCTGTCCTTGTAGTCGCGTGGGGACTTCCCCGGCAAGACGCTGGCTTCGGATGACCTGCGACGAAGAGGCGCGCTCGTGTCCGCATTGCGCGGCTTTGCGAGGCTTCACGCGGCTTTGCGAGGCTTCACGCTTCACGTATTCGCCCGGCAGGCCGCCCCTTTCCGCCTCTGTCCGATCCCGCCCAGCGTCGTGACCCTGTTGGCGCTTCCGTGTCCGCCTTCGCGACGGCAGCGGCGGCGCTCGTCTATTCGACGCCGAGGTAATCATGAGCAATGTTCCTCTTCGCATTCCCGGTGGCATCGGCCGATGCCTCGTGGCCGTTGGCACCGCGTCGGTGCCCTTGCTGCTGGCGGTCGCGCCGGCCCACGCGCAGACGCCTGCGGGGCCCGCGCCCACGCCCCATACGCAGGAAGCCAAGGACCCGACCAGCAACTTCACCGCTCGCTGGACGCGCGCCGATGCGCGCCAGATCATGGCGATGTCATCGCCCAACGTCAGCCCCGGGCAGAACTCGCTGCCGCTGCATCTGACGATGCCGGACATACCGGCCAATTTCCCGCAGACCAACGATCGCGTGTGGGTCTGGGACACCTGGCCGCTGACCGATGCGAGGGCCAACCAGTACAGCTACAAGGGCTGGGAAATCATCTTCTCGCTGACCGCCGATCGCAATGCGGGCTATACGTTCGACGACCGGCATATCCACGCGCGCATCGGCTACTTCTATCGCCGCGCCGGCATTCCGGCCTCCCGGCGGCCCGCGAACGGCGGCTGGATCTATGGCGGCCACCTGTTCCCGGACGGATCGAGCGTGCGGATATTCGGCGGTGTGCCGATGACCCACAACGCCGAATGGTCCGGCTCGACGCGGATCATGCCGGATGGCCGCATCGTCGTGTTCTATACCGCGACGTCGTTCAATCGGTCGAGCCCGTCTGGCGGCAACATCACGCCGCCGATCGCGATCATCGCAAAGGCGGAAGGGCGCGTGGAAGCGGATCACAATGGCGTGCGCCTGACCGGCTTCAATGACCATATGAAGCTGCTGGAGCCGGACGGCACCTGGTACCAGACCGGCCAGCAGAACGAGTTCTTCTCGTTCCGCGATCCCTTCACCTTCGAGGATCCGGCCAATCCCGGCGTCACCTTCATGGTCTTCGAAGGCAACACCGCCGGCCCGCGTGGCGCGCGCACCTGCACCGAGCAGGACCTGGGCTACGCACCGAACGACCCGCATCGGGAAGACCTGAACGCGGTGATGGATTCCGGCGCGGTGTTCCAGAAGGCCAACGTGGGACTGGCGGTGGCGATCAACCGGCAATTGAGCCAATGGGTGTTCCTGCCGCCGATCCTGTCGGCCAACTGCGTCAACGACCAGACCGAGCGGCCGCAGATCTATATCAAGGACGGCAAGTACTACCTGTTCACGATCAGCCATCGTTCGACCTATGCCGCCGGGGTCGACGGCCCCGACGGCGTCTATGGCTTCGTCGGCAACGGCGTGCGCAGCGACTACCAGCCGTTGAACAATGGCAGCGGACTGGTGCTCGGCAATCCCACCGACATGAACCGTCCGCGCGGCGAGCCGTTCGCGCTCGATCCGACGCAGAACCCGCGCACCTTCCAGTCGTATTCGCACTACGTGATGCCGGGCGGGCTGGTCGAGTCCTTCATCGATGCCATCGGCCCGCGGCGCGGCGGCTCGCTCGCGCCGACGGTGCGCATCGACATCCAGGGCGCCAACACGGCAGTCGATCGGAACTATGGCGTCAATGGCCTCGGCGGCTATGGCGACATCCCGGCCAACCGCGAGGCGTTGTTCAGCCTGCGCGGCGTGCTGATCGGCGATCTCGTGCGCCGGCTGTTCGATTGACGGAGGCGGCCATGCGAAGAATCGCTCGTTTGCCACGGATGCTGCCGGCCGCCGCGCCGCTGCTGTTGATACCGCTGGCGCTGGCGGGATGCGGAGGGGGTTCGCCGGACGAGGGTGCACGGCTGAGCGAGGCGGCGCAGCGCGCGCTGGCCGATGCTCCGCCGACCGCGCCGCCGGATACGGTATCGGCGGCAGAAAGCGTGGCCCAGGGCGCTGAGGGCGCGGCCGAAGGCGTGATCGAAGGCGAGGGTCCCGAAACGGCCGGCCCGCCGCCCGTCGCGCCCCATCCGACCCGCCTGATGATCCTGGAAGATGGACTGTACGCCCGTGACGCCGGCGACAACTGGAAGAAGTACGAGAACGGGAGCTGGGTGTCCGTGCACGCGCCGCAGCTGCCGCCGGGCATGCAGTAGCGTGCCGCCGGCCCGGGTCGGTCCTGTCAGCTCTTCAGCGCCTTCGGCTCCAGATGCCACAGCGTGCGGTCGCTGGTCGATACGGCGACCGCGCCGTGGGCCAGCGCGCTGCGGATGTCGTCCTGGTTGCAGACAAAGCCCGAGGTGACGATCGGCGGCAGCCCCTTGCGGTCCGCCTCGGGCAGATGTGCCAGCATCGGCGCCGGCATGATCTGCACGAGATTCGGGTCGCTTTGCTCCAGCGCCTTGACGCTGCGCGGCCAGGTCGAGCGGTCGGTCACGAAGACCTTCTGCATGGTCACCATGCCGGCGCGGTTGGCGCGCTGGATGGTGGCCACGCGGGTCGAGACCAGGCTCGCCACGCCGATGTCGGCCAGGTAGTCGACGCCGCCCTTGTCCTGCGACAGCCCTTCGCAGCTGTCGATATTGACGATGACGTATTTGCCGGCCTGCGTCAGCGTGGCGATCACCGGCTGCAGCTTGCGCAGCTCGACGTTGGCGACGATCGACACCTCGGCCGCACTGTCGACAAAGGCGCCGACCTGTTCGACCCCGTACAGCGTGGCAATGACGGGATGCCGCATCAGGCGTGCACCGAGGGATTTATCCATGGCGTCTATCGGGCTTCGTGGGAAAGGGCGTCGGTCAGGCCCAGCTTCCCGGGGTTCAGGATGTTGTGCGGATCGAGCGCGCGCTTGACGGCCTCGAGCAGCGGGAACGCGCTGCCCAGCGACGGCGCCATGTACGGAGCGCGCAGCAGGCCGATGCCGTGATGGTGGCTCAGCGCGGCATTGTATTGAATCAGCACCGCGTTGGCCGCATCCCAGGCGGCGCGATACCAGCGTTGCCGGTCCTTGACCGCCACGTCGCCGCGCAGCGAGAAGTACAGGCAGGCGCCGTCGACATAGGCGTGCGACTGATGCGCGGAGCCCGCCAGCGTGCCCGGCACCGCATTGATCGCGGCGACCACGTCGCGATAGATATCGGCCAGCGCGCTCCACGGCCCGCACATCTCCAGCGTGTCGGCGACGAAGCCCGGGCTGCGCTTGAAGCCCTCGGCGCTCTTGCCGGTCAGGTAGCGCGTATCGAGCCAGCGTTCGAAGATCGCGTCGCTGTCCAGCGGCTCGCCGAGCTCGCGGCACACGCGTTCGCTGATCGCCATCACTGCCTCGACCACCTCGGGCGCGCCTTCGTCGGCGACCAGCAGCACATTGGTGTCGGGCAGGCCGAACTGCACGCCGCTCTCCAGTTCGTCGTAGAGCCGTAGCGCGGCCGGATTGCCGCCTTGCTGCAGGATCTGCCGGCAGGCCTCCAGGCCGATCGCGAACGTCTTGAAGCCATAGGCAATGGCACGGCCGTGGTCCGGCAGCCGATGCAGCGTCAGCCGTACGCGGACGATCACGCCCAGCGTGCCCTCCGAGCCGATGAACAGCTGCTGCAGGTCCGGCCCGAGCGCCGCGCGCGAATAGCCGCCGACGGTGACGAGCCGACCGTCGGCCAGCACCACGTCCATGCCGAACACCATGTCCTCGATCTTGCCGTAGCGCGTCGACAGCTGGCCGGCGCCGCGGCACGCGACCCAGCCGCCGACGGTGCTGATGGCGTAGGACGACGGCCAGTGGCCCATCGTCATGCCGTATTCGCGCTGAATGGTCTGCTCGAAGATGTCGCCGAACATGCCGGCCTCGACCTCGACGATCTGGCTGTCCCGATCGAAACCGAGCAGCCGGTTCAGGCCGCAGACGTCCAGCACGATGCCGCCGCGCACCGGCAGCGCGGCGCCGGTGACATTGCTGCGGCCGGCGGACACCGTCACCGGGATGGCACGCTCGCTGGCGATGCGCATCACCGCCTGCACCTGCTCGACGGTGGACACGCGCACGATCGCCGCGCGCGGCGTGGCGGGCTTGCCGGCGGTCTCGGTCATCATCGAACCGGCCCACCAGTCGCGCGTCCACGCGACCACGCTGCCGGTATCGGTCAGCACCTCGTCGGCGGCCTGCCGCAGCGCCGCGAGCGCCGCGGCGTCGACCGTCACGGCTTCGCGCTGCAGCCCCGGCTCATCGGGCGTCTGCGCGATGGTGGCGGCGTAGCCTGGCGGCGTGTGCGCGCCCACCACGTAGTTGCCGCGGTTGTAGCCGCGCTTGATGGCTTCCTTGCTGATCATGCTGCATCTCCCATGAGTACGGATTTTTCGACGGCAATGGCGTCCAGGTAGTCCCCGACCTGCCGTGCCACGGCCCCCTCGGACAATCCGAGTTCGGCCTGCAGAAGCTGGCCCACGCGCGCGGCGGCACGCGCGGAGGCGTCGCGCGCCATCAGGCGGGCGCGCATGCGGCGCGACAGCACGTCGTCGACGGTCGCCGCGAGCTCGTGGCGGGCCGCGTAGACGACCTCGGCCTCGGTGTAGGGCAGGCCCTCGACGATTGGCCGCGCGAGGCGCGGATCGGCCTGCAGGAGGTCGCTGACGAAGCGCGCCTCGGTGCCGTAGCGCTCGCCGAGATGGGCGGACAGGCCGCCCGAGGCGACGATGGCCTGCGCGTCGTAGCCCGCCGCGCCCAGCAGCCAGGCCGATTTCGTGCGGCAGGCCGCGCGCTTGCCGATGACCTTCTGCGCCGCGTCGATCGTCTGCTCGGCCATATGGCGAGAGGTCGTCAGCTTGCCGCCGACCACGGTCACCAGCCCGTCGTCGGCGATGCGGATGTCGTGATCGCGGGGAATCTCCAGCGTCTTGCCGCCGGGCGGGGCCACCAGCGGGCGGCATCCCGCGATGCTGCCGACCACGTCCTCGGGCTGCAGGTCGGTCTTCAACGCCGAGCGTGCCCCCTCGAGCAGGAAATCGAGCTCGCTGCGCGTGCACAGCACGTTGTCGAGATCGCCCTCGTAGTCCTCGTCCGTGGTGCCGAGGTAAGAGACGTTGCCCCAGCGCGTGATGGTGGCGCGGCGATTGCGGCCCGGCACCGGGATCGTCACCGTGCAGTCGTTGCGGATCTTCAGCCAGGGGATCGCGACGTGCACGCCCTTGGCGGGCCGGATATGCAGCGTCTTCGCTTCGCCGGCCTTGCGCCCGGTCCAGTCGCGCAGCCAGACGCCGGTCGCCATCACCACCACGCCGGCGCGCACGCGGATCTCGCGTTCGCTGGCCTGGACGATCGCGCCGTCGACCTTGCCATGCCTGTCGCGCGTGATCTCGGCCACGCGGGCGTGGTTGACCACGGCGGCGCCATGGAAGGCCGCGGTGCGTGCGATATTGAGCGTCAGCCGGGCGTCGTCGACGCGCGCGTCGAAGTACATGAAGCCGCCGGTCAGGTATTGCTCGTTGAAGGTCGGGCAGTGCGACAGCACCTCGGCCTTGGTCAGCTTCTGGTGCAGGATGCCCTCGCGCCATCCGCCGGCCAGGTCGTAGGTCCACAGCAGGCTGTCGAAGGCCTTGGCCAGGCGTTTGTCGAACACCCCGTCCCGCTCCATCACCGGAAACAGGAACGGCAGCCGCTGCACGAGATGCCGTGCATTGCGGCGCAGCCGCTGGCGCTCCAGCAGCGAATGGCGGACCAGGCGGAGATTGCCGTGCTCGATATAGCGCAGGCCGCCGTGCACCATCTTCGACGACTTGGACGAGGTGCCCGAGGCGAAGTCGTCCTTCTCGACCAGGGCGACGCGGTAGCCGCGCAGCGCGGCGTCGAGCGCGGTGTACGCGCCGGTGACGCCGCCGCCGACCACCAGCACGTCGAACGGCTCGCCGTGCAGCCGGTCGAGCTGCTCCTGACGATCCAGCCGCAGGGGCTCGGTGCTGGCCATGGCGGCACGCGCGCGGCCGGCGCTTCGGGATGGCAGAACCATCATGCTGATTGCTTCTCCTTGTTGTTGGCGGGCGATGAAGCGGTGGCGCGGGCGTGGGCCTGCGCGTGGACATGGGCGACGGCATCGACGTGCTCCAGCTCCGATGCGACACGCGCATGCCACAGGGAACGGCGCTGCTCGCGCTCGTCGGTGCCGATCGCGGGCTCGAACACCGCGTCGGCGGCGGTGGTGGCGCGGGCCTGCCGCAGGTCGTCCCACAGCAGGCCGGACGAGCCGGCAAGGAAGGCGATGCCGCGCAGGCTGGCGCGGTCGGTCTCCTTCATGCGCAGGATCGGCAGGCCGGTCAGGTCGGCCTGCATCTGCAGCAGCGCGTCGCTGCCGGACAAGCCGCCGCCGACCAGCAGGCTCGATACCTCGACGCCTGCCATGTCGCGGTTCGCCTCGATGCAGGAGCTGACCGAATGGGCGATGCCGTCGAGGATCGCGTACGCGATCTCGGCCTGCGTGGTCGCCATCGAGATGCCGTTCAGCGCCGCGCGCGCGGCCGGCTCCATGCGCGGCACGCGCAGGCCGGTCAAGGCGGGGATGAAGGTCACGCCGCCGGCGGAAGACACGCCGGCCGCCAGCGCGCTGATCTGGCGGGCGTCGTCGAACCAGTGCAGCTTGTCGCAGATCCAGTTCAGTGCCGAGCCGGTGGTGGCGACGAACGTCTCGACCGAGAAGTGCGACTGGCCGCCGTGGCGGCGCGCGGTCATCGTCAGCGTGCTGTCGGAGCGGCCCATCGCGGCGGGGAGCGTGGTGCCGACAATCAGGTCGACGAAGCTGCCGGTGCCGTGCAGGCACATCGATTGGCCGGCGTCCAGGCAGCCGAGACCGACCGCACCGGCCAGCTGGTCGCCGGCGCAGGCGAGGATCGGCACGTCGATGCCGAGCAGGTCGGCACGCGTGCGGCCGAAGTCGTCGGCGTCCTGCCGCAGGGCGGGCAGCAGCTCGGCGGGAAAGCCCAGCGCATCGAGCCAGTCGAGCCGATAGCGGTGCTCGGC
>NZ_AMPR02000090.1:0-40647 GCF_000307735.3 Cupriavidus sp. HPC(L)
GCTGCTGATGCTGGCGCTTGCCACGCCCGCCTGGCCCCAGGCCGCCTCGGCGCCGGCGGGCAAGGCAGTGCCCTCGATCGCGCCGGCGCTGCCGGGCCTGGGCGGTGACGCCAGCGATCAGGTCTACGACAACCTGAACCGCAGCGTGAAGGCCGGACAGCGGTCCGACTTCGGCCTGCGCAGCGGCAATCCGGTGGTCGAGAGCAACGGCATCCAGCTGCCGGACATGGGCGATCCGTCGACCGCGGCGCTGTCGCCAGACATGGAGAAGCGGCTGGGCGACCGCATCATGCGCGACATCCGCCGCGATCCGCAGTACGTCACCGATGCGCTGCTGGCCGATTATCTGAATGCGCTCGGCTACAAGCTGATCCAGGCCGCCCGCCGCCAGAACCTGGCCGGCACCACCGGCGGCGGCACCTTCGCGACGGGCTTCGAACTGTTCGCCGTGCGCGACCGGACCATCAACGCGTTTGCGCTGCCCGGCGGCTATATCGGCGTGCATACCGGCCTGCTGGTGCAGTCGGAGACCGAGTCGGAACTGGCGTCGGTGCTCGGCCACGAGATCGGCCACGTCACGCAACGTCATATCGCGCGCGGCATCACCAGCCAGGATCAATCGATGTGGATCGCGCTGGCGTCGATGGTGCTGGCCGGCCTGGCGGCGACCCGCAGCCCCGATGCCGCCGCAGCGCTGGCGATGGGCGGGCAGGGCGCGGCGCTGGCCAACCAGCTGTCGTTCTCGCGCGGCGCCGAGCGCGAGGCCGACCGGGTCGGCTTCCAGATCCTGTCGGCCGCGGGCTTCGATCCGCAGGGCATGCCCGACTTCTTCCGCCGGCTGCAGCGGGTTACCGGCATCTCGGAGAGCTCGGTGCCGTCCTATGTGCGCACCCACCCGCTGACCTCCGAGCGGATCGCCGACATGCAGGACCGCGCCAGCCATCTTCCGGTGCGCAAGGTCGGCAGCACGCCCGAGTACGAGTTCGCGCGGGTGCGCGCGCGCATCCTGCAGGAAGCCAATCCCACCGACATCCGGAACGCGCGCGCCGCGCTGCAGGCGCAGCTGTCCAGCGCGTCGCCGATGCGGCTGCCTGCGATTTACTACGGCATTGCCTTCGCCGAGCAGCGGCTGGGCCGGCTGGTGCAGGCCGAGCAGGCGCTGGCCGAGGCGCGCCGGCTGTACGGCAATATCCCGGGCGCGTCATCGGGCAGCCCGATGCTGGACGTGATGGCAATCGAACTGGCGCGCGGGCAGGGCCGCGTGCCCGACGCGGTGCGCCAGGCGCTGGCCTCGATGAAGACCTTCCCCTTGTCGCACGCGGTCGCGCTGTCGTATGCGGAGACGCTGCTGGGCGCCGGCCGCGCCGACGAGCTGGTGACCTTCCTGCGTTCGCGCACCCGCGAGGAAAGCGCGCGCGCCGAATGGTGGGAGCTGCTGGCGCGTGCCTACGCGGCGCAGGGCAAGCGCGTGCAGCAGCATCAGGCGCTGGCAGAGAAATACGCGCGCGACGGCGCCTATCAGGCCGCGATCGAACAGCTGCAGATCGCGCGCAAGGCCGGCGATGGCGACTTCTATACGTTGTCCGAGGTCGATGCGCGGCTGCACCAACTCGAGCGCCAGTATCGGGAAGAACGCCAGGACAACAAGGGCATCCCGAACTGAGCCGCCGCGGTTGTCCGTGCGGGAACGCGACGGCAAGCGCGGTCAGTTCGACGGCGGCGGTTCCTGCCCCTGCTGCGGCGCCGGCCGCGGCTGCCGCACGAAGCCGAAGCGCCGCGGCACCTCGGCCTCGGCGATCGGCTCGATCGGCAGATCGCGGCCACCGAAATGAAACATGCCAAGGTCCGTGCCGCAGGCCTCGCCGTGCCAGTCGCAATTGCCGCTGAACGCGTCGAGATCGTGGTCGTGCAGCAGCGCCGCCTGCACACCGCTCTCCCCGTCGATCTCGCCGGCCAGCACCACATTGCCGTGCTCGTCGGCATGGCAGCAGCGCGGCGTGAAGGCCCGCTGCGACGTGGTATGGAACTGGCCCTCGTGCAGGCGCACCACCCACGGCGCATAGGCGAGTTCGACGAATACGCGCTGCGGCCCGTTCTGGAAGAACCACGCGCCATGCTCGTCGCACAGATAGTTGCGTTCGATGAAGCCGACCAGCGCCGGATGCCGCAGCGGATCGCCGGACAGGCCATGCTGCTGCGCGTATTCGTTGCGCAGGCGCCATTGGCCGCGCCGGTCCAGCGCGAGCCAGCCATAGCAGTAGGGGACATTGGGCCAGCGGGCCATCGCCTGCTTGACGATCTCGTCCATGCTCGTCTCCTGTTGAACTCCTTGCGTGCGCCGCATCTCGCGGGAGGCGCGCGGTACATCGCAGCGATGCCGATTCCAGCGTAGAACCTGTCAGCCCAGGCTATCGAAGAATCGCAGCACCCGCGCCGGCAGCCAGTCGACATGGCCGCCGCCCGGCAGCAACGACGACAGCGGAAGATGCCGCCGCCAGTCGCGCGGCGGCGCCAGAAAGCCGACGTGGCCGCCATGCTCGGGCTGGTCGAGCAGCACCAGGCCGCTGACGTCGCCCGGGCCGGGCAGATAGCGCGCCGGCAGGAAGGGATCGTTGCGCGCGTTCAGCACCAGCGTCGGCACGGCGATATGGCGCAGCACCGGCTTGCTGGCGGCGCGCGCCCAGTAGTCGTCGGTATCGCGAAAGCCGTGCAGCGGGGCGGTGACCACGTTGTCGAAGGCATAGAGATCGCGGCTGGCCAGCAGCGCGGCGCGGTCGAACAGGCCCGGAAACTGGGCCAGCTTGTCCAGCGACTTGCGCTTGAGCGTTCGCAGGAACATCTGCGTATAGACGCGGTTGAAGCCGCGCGACAGCGCCGCGCCGCCGCCCGCCAGATCGAGCGGCGCGGACACCGAGGCGGCGCCGTCCACGAAGCCGGCGCTCGACTGCGCCTCGCCCAGATAGCGCAGCAGCGCATTGCCGCCGAGCGAGATGCCGAGCGCGTACAGCCGCCGGCCGCCGCCCGCATGCCGCTGCGCGAGCCGCCGCAGCACCCAGTCGATCTCTTCGTAGTCGCCGGAATGGTAGAAGCGCGGCGCCAGGTTCAGCTCGCCCGAGCAGCCGCGGAAATGCGGGATCACGCCTTGCCAGCCGCGCTCGCGCAGCGCGGCCATCATCGCCTGCGCGTAGTGGCTGGTCGAGTTGCCCTCGAGCCCGTGGAACAGCACCAGCAGCGGGGCGCCGGGCGCGACCGGATGCGTGGTCCAGTCCAGGTCGATGAAGTCGCCGTCGGGCGTGTCCCAGCGTTCGCGGCGGAAGCTCACGCGCGGCCGGCGCGTCAGCCGGGCCGGGATGATGGTCTGGCTATGGCCGTCGCGCAGCCACCACGGCATGCGAGCGTGGGCGTCGAACCCGTGCGGGTCGGGCAATGGCGAGGACGGATGCCGGATCAGGTCGGCGGGGCGGGACATGGCGGCGGGCGCTCCGATGGCTCCGATGCCGGGCGCTTCCCGGGGTGGTTCAGTGCAGGGCCTGCTTGGCCGTCGCGGTCGAGATCGCGACCTGCGCCGCGTTGGCCGGGCTGCAATGAATATGCGCCAGGCGCCAGCCCTCGTGGTTCTGCATCAGCACGTAGGTGGTGTGCACGTACAGGTCGGCCTCGACGCGGTCGGTGGCGAAACGCAGCGCCTCGGTCACGTCGAAGATCGAGACGCCCAGCGTCGAATGGCTGCTGCTCTCGAGCACGTCGATCAGCACCGGCTGGCGGTCCAGCAGCTGCAGGAAGGCCTGGCGCAGATGATCGTGGCCGATCAGCCGCTGGCCGTCGGGCATCACGCAGGTGATCGAATCCTCGTCCAGCCACAGTTTCAGCGCGCCTTCGGCATCGCGCAGCTTCAATGCCTCGCGAAAGGCTTCCAGGATGTCTTCGGCGGAATCGAACAGGCGGGCGAAGCGAGGCATGGCGGGATCGGTCGGTGGGCCCCGCCGGCAGGCCGGGCCATGAATCGAAGCCGTCCCAGTCGCCGTGTCGGTCGATCTGTGCGGGACGGCCATCGCGGGTCAATCAGCGGCGCCGGGCCCGCCTGGTGGCGCGGCGCCGGCGCGCGGTGTTCGCTACGGATCAAGGCCGGTGCAGCAGCTTGCGCAGCTCCACGAACACCATTTCCGGCTCGATCTCCCTGAGGCAGCGCAGATGGCCGAGCGGGCATTCGCGCTGGAAACAGGGGCTGCACTCGAGCTGGAGCCACATGATACTCGCTGCCTGTGACAGCGGGGGCGTATGGCGGGGATCGCTGGAGCCGAATACCGCGACCTGCGGCCGGTTCAGGGCCGCCGTCACGTGCATCAGGCCGGAGTCGTTGCAGACCGCCGCCTCGGCCAGCGCCAGCAGGTCGACCGCGTCGTCCAGCGAGGTCTGGCCGCACAGATTGCGCACGAACGGCGCGCCGGCGCAGATCTCGGCGGCGATCTCGCCGTCCTTGGCCGAGCCCAGCGTCACGATCTGCGCGTACGGGTACGAGCGGCGCAGCATCTGCGCCAGCTCGGCGAAATGCGCGGCGGGCCAGCGCTTGGCCGGACCGTATTCGGCGCCGGGGCAGAAGGCGATCAGCCGGGTTTGCGGCGCGATGTCGAAGCGCTCGGCGGTCTTGACCACGCGTGCCGGATCGACGCGCAGCCGCGGCTCGGGCAGCGCCTCGGGCAGCCGCGCGCCGGGCTTGAGCGCCAGCCGCGCGTAGTGCTCGACCATCGGCGGACGCTTGTCCTTCGGCGGATTGGCGTGCCGGATGTTCAGCAGGCCGAAGCGCGCCTCGCCGCGGTAGCCCACGCGCAGCGGAATGCCGGCCAGCCACGGGATCAGCGCGGACTTCAGCGAGTTGGGCAGCACGTAGGCGACGTCGTAGCCTTCGTTCTTCAGCTGCTGCGCGAACATCAGCCGGGCCGACAGCTGCAGCTTGCCGTGCGCCAGGTCGCTGGGAAACACGCGCCCGATCTCGGGCATGCGCGCGAGCACGGGCGCGACCCATTTCGGCGCGAGCGCATCGATGGCCAGGCGCGGATGGCGTTGCTTGAGCAGCGCGAACAGCGGCTGCGCCATCAGGGCGTCGCCGATCCAGTTGGGCGCGATGACGAGGGCTTTGTTCATAAGCAAGGCGCCGCCGTGCCGCCCCGCGGGTTGGCGGGGCGGCAGAGCGGCGAGAGGAAAACGGGGCGTTCGGTGCCGGCCGGCGACGCGGCCACATCAGCGTGGCCGCCGCCGGGAACGGGCGAGCGGGCGATCAGTGGTGGCCCTTCAGCACGGTGCCCGGCTTGAGCTGGTAGACGGTGCCGCAGTACGGGCACTTGGCCTGGCCGGTGTCCGCCACATCGAGGAACACGCGCGGATGGTAGTTCCAGGTCGGCGTATTGGGGGTGGGGCAGTGCAGCGGGAGGTCTTCGGCGCCGATTTCGACGACGTTTGCGGTTTGCGTCATGGTGTTGCGGGGTCAGTCTAGTCAGATGGGGGGTCCGGCTGGTGCTGCGGCAGGCCCGGCGCCGATGGCCGCCGGGCCGCCGGCATCAGACCAGGGTCAGCCAGTGCTGGTACTTCTCGTTGGTGCCGCCGACCGCGGCGAAGAAGGCGTCCTGGATCTGCTTGGTGATCGGCCCGCGGCGGCCTTCGCCGATGATGCGGTCGTCGAGCTCGCGGATCGGCGTGACTTCGGCCGCGGTGCCGGTGAAGAACGCTTCGTCCGCGCAGTACATCTCGTCGCGGGTGATGCGCTTCTCGCGGACTTCGATGCCCAGGTCGCGCGCGATCGTCAGCGTCGCGTCGCGGGTGATGCCGTCCAGGCAGGAGGCGAGGTCCGGGGTGTAGATCACGCCGTTGCGCACGATGAAGACGTTCTCGCCGGAGCCTTCGCTGACATAGCCGTCGGTGTCGAGCAGCAGCGCCTCGTCGTAGCCCAGGCTCGTGGCCTCCTGGTTGGCCAGGATCGAGTTGATGTAGTAGCCGCTGGCCTTGGCGCGTACCAGCGACACGTTGACGTGATGGCGGGTGAACGACGAGGTCTTGACGCGGATGCCGCGCTCCATGCCTTCCTCGCCCAGGTAGGCGCCCCAGGGCCAGGCGGCGATCGCCACGTGGATCGTGTTGCCGCGCGCGGAGACGCCGAGCTTTTCCGAGCCGATCCAGACCAGCGGGCGGATATAGCAGGACTCGAGCTGGTTGGCCTTGACCACCTCGCGCTGCGCCGCCTCCAGGGTCGCCTGGTCGAACGGGATCTCCATCTGGAAGATCTTGGCGGAATTGAACAGCCGGCGGGTGTGCTCCTTGAGCCGGAAGATCGCGGTGCCGGCCGGCGTCTTGTAGGCGCGCACACCCTCGAATACGCCCATGCCGTAGTGCAGGGTATGGGTCAGCACGTGGATCTTGGCGTCGCGCCAATCGATCAACTTGCCATCCATCCAGATCTTTCCGTCACGATCGGCCATCGACATGCTCGTCTCCCGCAAAAACGTCAAAAAGGTGCAAAGGCGACATTGTAAGCCCCGGCACACCCCGTGCCAACGCGGCGCGGGGGCAAGGAAGCGGCGGGATGGCGGCGGGAAAGCGGCGCCAGGCCCACGATGGTGGGGTGTTCCGCCAGCGGTCGGGCCCCGCTTATATCGTCAGGGCATACGCTCAAGCGAACTCAATCGTTTGGAAAGTGGCGATTCGTTGGTATCGTACTTGCTTTGGAATCCGGACCCCGCCGCACATGCCCGCCAGGGACCGCACCTTCCCGTTCTGGTTTTTTGGACTTTCCGCTGCCATGACCCGCACTTCGACCCGCCGCCTCGTGACCCGTCTTGCCGCCACCCTGGCCAGCCTGGGCAGCCTCGCCTGCCTGTCGTTGGCACCGTCCGCGCACGCGCAGGGCCCGGGCAACTGGCCCGACAACAAGCCGATCACCATCCTGATGGGCTTTACCGCCGGCTCGGGCGTCGACATGGTCGGCCGCACGCTGCAGGACTCGCTGCAGAAGTCGCTGAAGACCACGATCCTGTACGACTACCGGCCGGGCGCCGGCGGCAACGTCGCCTCCGAAGTGGTCGCCCACGCCAAGCCGGACGGCTATACGCTGCTGCTGGGCACCGCCGCGACCCATGGCATCAACCCGGCGCTGTACAAGAACCTGCCGTTCGACGCCGAGGCCGACTTCACGCCGATCGCGCCGCTGGTCGAGGTCTCCAACGTGCTGACCGTCAATCCGGCGGTACTCGACGTCAAGTCGGTCAAGGAATTCATCGAGAAGGTCAAGGCCAACCCGGGCAAGTACAACTACGCGTCGACCGGCAACGGCACCGGCACCCATCTGGCCTTCGCCGAATTCAACGCGCGCGCGGGCCTGGACATGGTCCACGTGCCGTACAAGGGCGGCCCCGACGCGCTGCAGGCCGTGCTCAAGGGCGAGGTCTGCTGCATCTTCAACCAGGTGCAGAGCGTGCTGCCGCAATACCGCGCCGGCAAGGTCAGGCTGCTGGGCGTGACCACCGCCAAGCGCGTGCCCGTGATCCCCGATGTGCCGACCATCGCCGAGAGCGGCGTGCCCAACTACAACAGCACGATCTGGTTCGGCTTCTTCGGTCCCAAGGGCCTGGACCCGCAGATCGCCCGCAAGGTCAACGAGGCCGTGCGCGTCGCGCTGGAAAACCCGGCGGTGCGCCAGAAGCTGGTCGACGCGGGCAACACGCCGCGCGTCGAAACCGTCGACCAGTTCCGCGCCACGGTCAAGGCCGACCGCCAGAAGTGGGCGAACGTCGTCAAGACGGTGGGAGCGTCGATCGATTGATGATCAGGACTTCGGGCCGCGCTGCCTGTGCGACGGCCCGTTTCCTGAGGAGCGCCGTTCTTTCTGGAAGTCTGGCGGGCGTTCCGGCTCCACAATCGCCCGCTTGCTGCCCGCGGTCCACTGGCGTTCAATGCGAATGTTGGTAACGGATCGACAGGAGGTAAGCACATGCCATCGGTCACGATGACTTCGAGGGGGCAAGTCACCCTTCCTGCTGAGGTTCGGGACAGGTTGGGCTTGTCGGCAGGCGATCGCGTGGAGTTTGTAATGAACGAAGCCACAGGCAACTACGAGGTAATTCCAGCCAGTCAGTCGGTCAAGCGGCTGAAGGGTGTTTTACCGAAGCCGGACAAACCCGTTTCGGTCGACGACATGAACGCGGCAATCGCGGAACAGGGAGCGTCGGCCGGTGATCGGAATTGATACCAACGTCCTGGTCCGATATTTCGCGCAGGACGATCCACTGCAGTCTCCTGTCGCCAGCGCCCTGCTGGAGGGCTTGAGTCCCGAGCGACGCGGCTACGTGCCGATCGTCGCGCTCGTCGAACTGGTATGGGTAATGACGCGGCGCTTCGGGGTCAAGCGAAACGGCATTGCGGCCATCGTTCAAGGCATATTGGAGTCGCGCGAACTGGTGGTCGAATCGCCCGAAACGGTTCGCAAAGCCCTCCAATCGTATGCGACGTCCACCGCCGATTTTGCGGACTGTTTGATCGAACGGACGTGCCACGCCGCGGCATGCGAATGGGTCGCGACGTTTGATGCCGCCGCAGCACGCACGCCGGGTTTTCGCCTGCTTGCGCAGGGAATGGCCGACGAGCGCGCATGACGTCAAAAGATAGTCGCCTCAGATTCCCTGACCACCCGACACCTCGATCCGCTGGGCGTTGACCCAGCGGTGGCTCTCCGACAGCAGGCTCGCAATCATCGGTCCGATATCGTCCGGCACGCCGGCGCGGCCCAGCGCGGTCATTTCCGCGAACAGCTTGTTGATCTCGGGGTTGTCGCGGACGGCGCCGCCGCCGAAGTCGGTTTCGATCGCGCCCGGGGCGACGGTATTGACCGCGATGCCGCGCGCGCCCAGTTCCTTCGCCATATACCGCGTCAGCACTTCCACCGCGCCCTTGACCGCCGCGTACGCGGCGTAGCCGGGGAAGGACACGCGCGTCAGCCCGCTGGACAGGTTGACGATGCGTCCGCCGTCGCGGATCAGCGGCAGCAGCGTCTGCGTCAGGAAATAGACGCCCTTGAAATGCACGTTGACCAGCGCGTCGAACTGCGCCTCCGTGGTGTCGGCGATCAGCGCATGGTCGCCGTGGCCGGCGTTGTTGACCAGATGGTCGAAGCTGTCGCGCTGCCAGGTCTCGCGCAGCGCAACGCCCAGCGCTTGTGCGAATGCGGCGAAGCTGCCGACGTCGCCGGTGTCGAGCTGCAGCGCGCGGGCCTTGCGGCCCATGGCCTCGATCTCGGCGACGACGGCGTTGGCCTGGTCGGCACGGCGCTGGTAGGTCACGATGACATCGCCGCCGCTGCGGGCAATGCTGATGGCGGTGGCTCGGCCCAGCCCGCGGCTGGCACCTGTCACGAGGGCAATGCTGTTCATGGCGAGAACTCCTGTGGTTCGGTTGGTGGTGCTTCGAATTATTGGAGTTCGCGTCTCGATAGTCTTTGTCAATTTCTCCCGCTTTCTTGCCTGAATCTCCGAGCCGGTTCGCCATCGCGGCGGAGCAACGCTATGCTGCGCGCATGAACGCCGAGCTGCTCGATGCCGTCCGCCGCTACACGGACGCCTACGCCGATCCCGACGGCCTTGCCCAAACGCCAGTGCCGGGCCTGACCACGATCCGGGCGACCTCGCCCAGCGGACTGGTCCATGCGATCGCGCGGCCGCTGGTCTGTCTGGTGCTTCAAGGGAGCAAGCAGGTCACCATTGGCTCGCAGACGTTCACCTTCGAGGCGGGCGACTCGCTGCTGATTACCGCCGACGTGCCGACCGTCAGCCAGGTCAGCCGGGCCAGCCGCGAAGCGCCGTATCTGTCGCTGGTGCTGGATCTAGAGCCGGCCGTGATCGCCGAACTGGCGATGCAGATGCAGACGCTGCCGGCGGCAGGCGGCTTGGCGGTGCGCTACCAGCCCACCGATGCCGAGGTCGCCGACGCCGCGCTGCGGTTGATGCGTCTGGTCGAGCGGCCGGAGGCGGTTCCGGTGCTGCACGCGCAGCGCGTTCGTGAGCTGCATTACTGGCTGCTGGCCGGCCGGCATGGCGCGGCGATCCGCGAACTGGGATGGCCGGAAGGCAATGCGCGCCGCGTGGCGCGCGCCGTGGCGGTGCTGCGCGAGGACTTCGCGAAGCCGTTGCCGATGGAGCGGCTGGCCGCGGCCGCCGGCATGAGCCCGTCGTCGTTCTACCAGCACTTCCGTACTGTCACGTCGCTGTCGCCGTTGCAGTTCCAGAAGCAGCTGCGGCTGATCGAAGCGCGCCGGCTGATGCTGGCCGATGGCATCACGGCCAGCAGCGCGGCCTTTGCCGTCGGTTACGAGAGCGTGCCGCAGTTCACGCGGGAATACCGGCGCCTGTTTGGCGCGCCGCCGGCGCGGGATGCGGAGGCGATGCGCGCGGCGCTGCCGGCGGACGTCGCCGAATAGCCGGCCGAACGCTGCACTGGCTGCGTTCCGCGGATTTAAGCAGCCACTTACCCGATGTGCGCCAGGCCCTATAATGGCGCCTTACCCGCCGCGCTCGCGGCGGGGTGTCCGGCGATGCCGGCGCGGCGCGGGGAATGGTGCCGCGCCGTCGCGCGATCGGCCGGATCCTCACCGCATCCGCTCCATGACTTCCCCTCGGCCCCCGGCCTGGTTGCGCCTTTGGCATCGTGCCACGCAAGGCGTCCTGCACCATTTCTGGACCCGTTTCCCGCCCGCCGAGCGCACCGGCTTCCTGGCCGGCGCGCGCCGATTCGCGCCGTCGCTGCCCGCCACGTTCTCGTGGGGGCTGGTAACGGGCGTCGCGATGAGCAAGTCGGTGATGACGGTGCCCGAGGCGATCGGCATGAGCCTGCTGGTCTATGCCGGCTCGGCCCAGCTGGCGGTACTGCCGCTGTTCGCCGCCGGCATGCCGCTGTGGACGATCTGGCTGACCGCGGCCGTGGTCAACCTGCGCTTCGTGATCTTCAGCGCCGCGCTGCAGCCGCATTTCAGCTATCTGCCGCTGTGGCGCCGCACCGTGCTGGGGTCGTTCAACGGCGACCTGCATTTCGTCTTCTTCATGCAGCGCTACCAGGCGCCGGGCTACGAGCCCGGCAAGGAAGGCTATTTCTGGGGCATGGCGCTGGTCAACTTCGTGATGTGGCAGGTGTCGTCGCTGGCGGGCATCCTGCTGGCGAGCCTGTTCCCGGACAGCTGGGGACTGGCGCTGGCCGGCACGCTGGCGCTGATTCCGGTGATGGTGTCGACGATCAATTCGCGCTCGACGCTGATGGCGGTCGCGGTGTCCGCGGTGCTGGCGCTGTTCTTCTTCGACCTGCCGTACCGGCTCGGGCTGGTGGTGGCGGTGGCCGGGGCGATCGCGGCCGGCATGGCCAGCGACCAGATGGCGGCCCGCGCCGCGCTGCGCGGCATCGAACGCAAGCGGCGACGGGACAGGGCAGCCGACACGGACCCTCCACACGTCAATCACAAGACAGACAACAACGCTGGCGGCCATGCCAGCCATGCCGCTTCGTCGGCGGAGGACCGGGCATGAGCCACTGGCAGATCTGGATCGCGCTGGTCGGCATGGCGGTGGTGACCATCGTCACGCGGGCCTTGTTCCTGATGGCGGGCGAGCACGTCAGCCTGCCCGACCGGCTGCAGCGGGCGCTGCGCTACGCGCCCGCGGCCGCGCTGGCGGCCATCATCCTGCCCGACCTGATGACCTGGCAGGGCCATTTCACCGTCGGCCTGGAAAACTACAAGCTGATCGCCGGCATCGCCGCCGCGCTGTTCTATCTGGCCACCCGCAGGATGCTCGGCATGATCGCGGTCGGCATGGCGGTCTACACGGCATTGCGGCTGCTGGCCTGATCTCAGGACGCGCCGTTCGGTTCGGCCACTGGCGCCTTCAGCGTGGCGCTCAGCTGGGTCAGCAGGTGCGACAGCTGGGCCTGGCTGTTGGTGCCGGTCTTGATGAACACCGACTTCAGCTGCGTCCTGCTGGTCTCGCGGCCGATCTGCAGCTGCTCGCTGGCCTCGGGCAGCCCGATGCCGGTAGTCAGCAGCGTCGCCAGCCGCATCTCGGCCGGCGTCAGTCCGTAAAGATCGCGCAGTACCTGGGGCAGAAGGGGCGAGCTGCCGCGGGCGTCGTGGATCGCGACCAGCGCGGCCGGCTGCTGCCAGGCCTGGCCCAGCGCGTGCGACGGCGGCAGCGGCAGCACGACGACCTGCGCACGGGCGCCCTGGCGCGATTGCGCCATCGCCGCCTGGGCGGGCACCGGCGCGCTGGCATCGCAGGCGGCGCGGACCATCGCGGCGAACGGGCGCGACAGCGTCCATTCGTCGCCCGTGCCCGTACCCGTGCCCATGCGCGGGGCGGCCGGGTTGGGCACCAGCCGGCGCACCCAGGCCTCGCCCTCGCCGTTGTGCAGCAGCACGCGCGCATCCGCGGTGAAGACGATCACGCCGAACGCCAGCTGGTCCAGCAGCTGCATCGACAGGCGCTGCAGCGCGGTCAGCGCGCTGGTGCGCTCGCGCAGCGCCATCGCTTGCCGGATGTGGGGAATCGCCCAGTCCAGCGCGCGCGCGTCCTCGGGCGCGAACAGCGGGCCGTCCAGTGGCCGCTGCAGCGAGAAAAAGACCTCGTAATAGGGCTGGCGGTCGACCAGGCAGGCCATCACCGAGCCCATGCCGTAGCGATGCAGGAAGTCGCCATAGAAAGGGTGCCGCGAGAGGGTGCCGACACCGAGCTCGCGCGCGTCGATGTACCAGCCGCCAAGCGGCATCCGCGGCGTAAACGAGCGCCCCGGGTCCAGCGCCTGAAAGGTCTGCTGGTAGGCCTGGGCCAGTCCTTCCACCGGATTGGCCAGTTCGATCACCGACATGCGGTCGCTGCGCTTGTCCAGCACGACCATGCCCATCTGGGTGCTGCCGCTGGCGCGGCGCAGGTTCTGCAGGCTGCGCTGCCACGCCTGCGGATCCACGATGCCCTCGTAGAGTCCGCGGATGGTGTCGTGGATGTCGCTATCGGTCATTGCGGCCTCCGCATTGACCCGAGCGACCCGAACGACCTGGCCGACCCGGTCGATCCGTTGGTGCGGCAGGCGTCGGGCGGCACGTGCAAAGGCTGGCGCCGCCCATGGTTTGCGCCATGGACTTCCCCTTGGTTCATCGACTTCCCCTGTTCCGACGACAAAGCAACGCGCTGCCGGGCTCTAGTGACGGCCCGGTCGGCTTTCCAACTTCTTGTTTCTTCTTGATTGGGATTGGACGGCTTCTCGAGGGCAGCGCGCCGGGGCGTCTGCGATGGCCGAGCAGCTATGGTACGGCTTTGCCGCAGGGTCGTCAGCACGATGTGATGAGGGTTTCACCTGCCTTTGTGCCCCAGGCGTCGCAACCCCGTTGCAATTGCGCAAAAGGGGATCCCCCTTCAGGTAAAATGCCGGTTTTTCCGATCTTTCCCGCAAGAGCCATGACCTCTGTCCTGCGTCTATCCGACCTGATTTCCCAAGGCAAACTGTCCGGCAAGCGCGTGTTCATCCGCGCCGACCTCAACGTGCCGCAGGACGACGCCGGCAACATCACCGAGGACACCCGCATCCGCGCCTCCGTGCCCGCGATCCAGGCCTGCCTGGACGCCGGCGCCGCCTTGATGGTGACCTCCCACCTGGGCCGCCCGACCGAGGGCGAGTTCAAGCCGGCCGATTCGCTGGCGCCGATCGGCAAGCGCCTGTCGGAACTGCTGGGCAAGGACGTCAAGCTGGTGCAGAACTGGGTCGACGGCGTCGAGGTCGCGCCCGGCCAGGTGGTGCTGCTCGAGAACTGCCGCGTCAACAAGGGCGAGAAGAAGAACAGCGACGAGCTGGCGCAGAAGATGGCCAGGCTCTGCGACATCTACGTCAACGACGCCTTCGGCACCGCCCATCGCGCCGAGGCCACCACGCACGGCATCGCCAAATACGCGCCGATCGCCTGCGCCGGTCCGCTGCTGGCCGCCGAGATCGACGCGCTGGGCAAGGCGCTGGGCCAGCCGGCCCGTCCGCTGGTGGCCATCGTCGCGGGCTCGAAGGTCTCGACCAAGCTGACCATCCTGAAGTCGCTCGCCGACAAGGTCGACAACCTGGTGGTCGGCGGCGGCATCGCCAACACCTTCATGCTGGCCGCCGGCCTGAAGATCGGCAAGTCGCTGGCCGAGCCCGACCTGGCCGGCGAAGCCAGGGCCATCATCGACATCATGGCCGCGCGGGGCGCCTCGGTGCCGATCCCGGTCGACGTGGTCTGCGCCAAGGAGTTCAGCGCCAACGCCGCGGCCACCGTCAAGGACGTCAAGGACGTGGCCGACGACGACATGATCCTCGACATCGGTCCGCGCACCGCGGCGATGCTGGCCGAGCAGCTGAAGGCGGCGGGCACCATCGTCTGGAACGGTCCGGTCGGCGTGTTCGAATTCGACCAGTTCGGCAACGGCACCAAGGTGCTGGCCGACGCGATCGCCGAATCGAAGGCGTTCTCGATCGCCGGCGGCGGCGACACGCTGGCCGCGATTGCCAAGTACGGCATCGCCGACCGCGTCGGCTATATCTCGACCGGCGGCGGCGCCTTCCTCGAATTCCTCGAGGGCAAGAAGCTGCCGGCCTTCGAAGTCCTGGAGCAGCGCGCCGCGGGCTGACCCCACAGGCCCGCCGTCTGCCGGCCGCCGCGGCGGCGAGCCGGCGGACGGCCGCGACACCCCAAGGACAAGGAAACCAGATGACCCGTTCGACCAAGATCGTCGCCACCATCGGCCCCGCTTCCAGCACGCTCGAGATGCTGACCCGCATGATTGCGGCCGGGGTCGACGTGGTGCGGCTCAATTTCTCGCACGGCACCGCCGAGGACCACCTCGAGCGCGCGCGCCTGGTGCGCGAGGCCGCCCAGGCCTGCGGCCGCGAGGTCGCGATCATGGCCGACCTGCAGGGGCCGAAGATCCGCGTCGGCAAGTTCGAGCACGGCAAGGTCACGCTGAAGGCGGGCGACCCGTTCGTGCTGGACGCCAACTGCCAGCTCGGCAACGAGGAGCGCGCCGGCCTCGATTACCGCGACCTGCCGCGCGATGTCGGTCCGGGCGATCTGCTGCTGCTCAACGACGGCCTGATCGTGCTGGTGGTCGACCGCGTGATCGGCAACGAGATCTTCACCACCGTCAAGGTCGGCGGCGACCTGTCCAACAACAAGGGCATCAACCGCCAGGGCGGCGGCCTGTCGGCGCCGGCGCTGACGGCCAAGGACATGGAAGACATCAAGACCGCGATGGCGCTGGGCGCCGACTATATCGCGGTCAGCTTCCCGAAGAACGCCACCGACATGGAGATGGCGCGCCAGCTCGCCGCGGTGGCGGGCCAGCAGTTCGGCCACAAGGCGCGGATGATCGCCAAGATCGAGCGCGCCGAGGCGATCCGGCCGGGCGTGCTCGAGGAAATCCTCGCCGCTTCGGACGGCATCATGGTGGCGCGCGGCGACCTGGCCGTGGAAGTGGGCAACGCCGCGGTGCCGGCGCTGCAGAAACGGATGATCCGGCTCGCGCGCGAGGCCAACAAGCTGACCATCACCGCCACGCAGATGATGGAAAGCATGATCGTCAATCCGGTGCCGACCCGCGCCGAGGTGTCGGACGTGGCCAACGCCGTGCTCGACGGCACCGACGCCGTGATGCTGTCGGCCGAGACCGCCGCCGGACGCTATCCGGTCGAGACCGTCGAGGCGATGGCCGCGGTCTGCGTCGAGGCCGAGAAGTCCGAGGTGGTCCAGCTGGATACCGACTTCCTGAACCAGACCTTCACGCGGATCGACCAGTCGATCGCAATGGGCGCGCTGTTCACCGCCTATCATCTGCAAGTGAAGGCCATAGCCGCGCTGACCGATTCGGGCGCGACCGCGTTGTGGATGAGCCGTCACCGCATCCATGTGCCGATCTACGCGATGACGCCGAACCTGGCCTCGCAGCGCAAGATGCAGCTGTACCGCAACGTGGTGGCGCTGCCGCTGGAATCGAGCAGCGACCGCGATACCGCGCTGGAACAGGCCGAGGAGCTGCTGCTCGCCAAGGGCGTGGTGCAGCGCGGCGATTTCATCGTGCTGACGATCGGCGAGCCGATGGGGCAGCCGGGCGGCACCAATACGCTGAAGATCGTCCGGGTCGGCCTGTGATGGGGATCCGCACCCTGACCATGAAGCCGGAGGCGAGGAGGCGATGCCGATGACGCGAACGATCACGCGAACGATGACGCCAACCATGACGGCGCGCACGGTGCGCTGGGGAACACAGCCCGGTGCCGCGGCCCGCGGAAACTTGCCACGATAGCGGCGGGCCGCGGCGACAGCCCGGCAGCCCGAAGAACATCCAATACCGAGAACCCCATTCTTTTCTTAGGAGTCTGACATGCCACTCGTTTCGATGCGCCAGTTGCTCGACCACGCCGCCGAGAACGGCTACGGTCTGCCGGCATTCAACGTCAACAACCTGGAGCAGGTCCAGGCCATCATGCAGGCGGCCGACGAAGTGAATGCGCCGGTGATCATGCAGGCTTCCGCCGGCGCCCGCAAATACGCGGGCGAACACTTCCTGCGCCACCTGATCGAGGCCGCGGTCGAGGCCTATCCGCATATCCCGGTCGTGATGCACCAGGACCACGGCCAGTCGCCGGCGATCTGCCAGGGCGCGATCGATCTGGGCTTCTCGTCGGTGATGATGGACGGCTCGCTGCGCGAAGACGGCAAGACCCCGGCCGAGTATGACTACAACATCGAGGTGACCCGCAAGGTCGTCGAGATGGCCCATGCGGTCGGCGTGACCGTCGAGGGCGAACTGGGCTGCCTGGGCTCGCTCGAAACCGGTGAGGCCGGCGAGGAAGACGGCATCGGCGCCGAAGGCAAGCTCGACCACTCGATGCTGCTGACCGACCCCGAGCAGGCCGCCGACTTCGTCAAGGCGACCCAGCTGGACGCGCTGGCGATCGCCATCGGCACCTCGCACGGCGCGTACAAGTTCACCCGCAAGCCGACCGGCGACATCCTGGCGATCAGCCGCATCAAGGAAATCCACGCCCGCATCCCCAACACCCACCTGGTGATGCATGGCTCGTCGTCGGTGCCGCAGGAACTGCTGGAGGAAATCCGCAAGTTCGGCGGCGACATGAAGGAAACCTACGGCGTGCCGGTCGAGGAAATCCAGGAAGCGATCAAGTACGGCGTGCGCAAGATCAATATCGACACCGATATCCGCCTGGCCATGACGGGCGCGATCCGCCGCTTCTTCGTCGAGAACCCGAGCAAGTTCGATCCGCGCGAATACCTGAAGCCGGCCCGCGAAGCGGCCAAGCAGGTGTGCAAGGCGCGCTATGTCGCGTTCGGCTGCGAAGGCCAGGCCGGCAAGATCAAGCCGATCGCGCTGAAGGACATCGCCGAGCAGTACAAGTCGGGCAAGCTGTCGCAAGTGGTGCAGTAAGCCGTCTGGGCCTGGCCTCCCGCGTTGCACGCATCGGGGGCCGGGTCATGGCCGACGCCATGGCGTCGGCCAATGATTCGACCGATGGGGGCTTCGCCACTGCACGAAGCCCCTCATTGTTTCTCCCTCTCTCCGGCTCGCCGGCCAATTTCTATGTCTGACGCTCTCTATCAGTCCTCCATCCGCTCGCTGCCGCTGCTCGGCCATGGCAAGGTGCGCGACAACTATGCCGTCGGCGACGACAAGCTGCTGATCGTGACGACCGATCGGCTGTCGGCGTTCGACGTGATCCTCGGCGAGCCGATTCCGGGCAAGGGCCGCGTGCTGAACCAGATGGCCAACTTCTGGTTCCAGAAGCTGGCCCATATCGTGCCGAACCACGAGACCGGCATTGCGCCCGAGACGGTGGTGCAGGCCGATGAGGTCGCGCAGGTGCGCGGCCGCGCGGTCGTGGTCAAGCGTCTGAAGCCGATCCTGGTCGAGGCCGTGGTGCGCGGCTATCTGGCGGGCTCGGGCTGGAAGGACTACCAGGCGACCGGCCGGGTTTGCGGCATCGCGCTGCCGGCCGGCCTGCAGAACGCGCAGAAGCTGCCCGAGCCGATCTTCACGCCGGCGGCCAAGGCCGAGATGGGCGAGCACGACGAGAACATCAGCTTCGCCGAGGTCGAGGCGCGCATCGGCAAGGAACTGGCCGCGCAGATGCGCGACATCTCGATCCGCCTGTACAAGGAGGCGGCCGACTACGCCGCCACGCGCGGCATCATCATCGCCGACACCAAGTTCGAGTTCGGGCTGGATGAGAACGGCACGCTGACGCTGATGGACGAGGTGCTGACCGCCGATTCGTCGCGCTTCTGGCCGGCCGATTCCTATCAGGTCGGCACCAACCCGCCGTCGTTCGACAAGCAGTTCGTGCGCGACTGGCTCGAGGCGGTGCGCATCGACGGCAAGCCGTGGCCCAAGACCGCGCCGGCGCCGGCGCTGCCGGCCGACGTGGTCGACAAGACCGCGGCCAAGTACCGCGAGGCGCTGACCCGGCTGACCGGGCAGGAACTGCAATAACCGGGCGGCCGCGGGCACGCCACGCAAGCAAGGATTGGAAGTGAGCCAGACAAACAAGCCGCTGGTCGGCGTCGTGATGGGCAGCAGCTCGGACTGGGACGTGATGCAGCACGCGGTGGCGATGCTGAAGGATTTCGGCGTTCCGTTCGAGGCGCAGGTGGTTTCGGCGCACCGGATGGCCGACGAGATGTTCCGCTATGCCGAGACGGCACGCTCGCGCGGACTGCGCGCGATCATCGCGGGCGCCGGCGGTGCCGCGCACTTACCGGGCATGATCGCCGCCAAGACCATCGTGCCGGTGTTCGGCGTGCCGGTGCCGTCCAAATACCTGCGCGGCGAGGATTCGCTGCTGTCGATCGTGCAGATGCCCAAGGGCGTGCCGGTCGCCACCTTCGCGATCGGCGAGGCGGGCGCGGCCAATGCCGCGCTGCATGCGATCGCCACGCTGGCCACCACCGACGACGCGCTGGCCGCGGCGCTGGACGCCTTCCGCACGCGCCAGACCGAAGCGGCGCGCGCGATGACGTTGCCGCTGTGAGCGCATACGGCATCGAATGACTGCATTACGGCTTTACTGATTCACGCCCCCGCGGCCGCCGCCGGCGGCCGCGAACCGTTCTCCTGGAATCCGCACGAGCATGCCCACCGATATCCATCCCCATCTGATCGAAGCGCACACGCCGGAGTCGCGCGCCGAATTCGGCGTCGGCGGCCCGAACGCGCCGATCCTGCCCGGCGCCTGGCTCGGCATGCTCGGCGGCGGCCAGCTGGGCCGGATGTTCACGCACGCCGCGCAGGCGATGGGCTACAAGGTCTGCGTGCTCGATCCCGACCAGGACAGCCCGGCAGGCGCGGTCGCCGACAGGCATATCTGCGCGACCTACACCGACGAGGCGGCGCTGGGCGAGATGGCGAAGCTGTGCCAGGCGGTCTCGACCGAATTCGAGAACGTGCCGTCGATGTCGCTGGAGCGGCTGGAGCAGCTCGGCGCCTTCGTCGCGCCGCGCGGCCACTGCGTGTCGATCGCGCAGAACCGCATCGGCGAGAAGAAGTTCTTCGCCGCCTGCGCCGAGCGCACCGGCGTGTCGCCGGCCCCGCACTGGGTGATCCAGCACGATGCCGACATCGACCAGCTGCCCGAGCAGCTGCTGCCGGGCATCCTGAAGACCGCGCGCATGGGCTACGACGGCAAGGGCCAGGCCCGCGTCAAGACCCGCGACGACGTTCGCGCCGCCTGGAACGCGATGCAGCATGTGCCATGCGTGCTCGAGCAGATGCTGCCGCTGGCCTATGAGGTGTCGGTGCTGGCCGCGCGCGGCGCCGATGGCTCGACGGCGACCTGGCCGCTGGCCGAGAACGTCCATCGCGACGGCATCCTGTTCTCGACGGTGATGCCGTCGCGCCAGGTGTCGGCCGAGATCGCCGACCGCGCGCGTGCCGCCGCGGCGACCATCGCCGGCGAGATGGGCTATGTCGGCGTGCTGTGCATCGAATTCTTCGTGCTGAAGGACGGCAGCCTGGTCGCCAACGAGATGGCGCCGCGCCCGCACAATTCCGGCCATATCACGATGGATGCGTGCGAGACCAGCCAGTTCGAGCAGCAGGTGCGCGCGATGGCGCGGCTGCCGCTGGGCAGCACGCGCCAGCATTCTGCCGGCAAGATGCTGAACCTGCTGGGCGACGTCTGGTACGAATACGGGCTCGAGCGCGAGCCGGCCTGGGATGCGGTGGTGGCGCAGCCGGGTGCCAAGCTGCATCTGTACGGCAAGAGCGATGCGCGGCCCGGACGCAAGATGGGCCACGTCAACTGCGTCGGCGAGCGCGCCGAGGACGCGCAGCGCGCCTTCGACGCGGCGCTGCAGTTGCTGCATATCGCGCCCTGATTTTCCGCACCGTTTTCCGCACAGTGTGATGACGATGGCCGCCGCTTCCCATCCTTCCCGGATGCCGACCGCCGCCGAACTCGACGAGGCCGCGCGCCTGCTCGAGGCCGGGCAGCTGGTCGCGTTTCCGACCGAAACCGTCTATGGCCTCGGCGCCGATGCCGAGAACCCGGAGGCGGTGGCGCGCATCTTCGCGGCCAAGGGGCGGCCGTCCAACCATCCGATCATCGTCCATGTGGTCGACGGCGCCGACATCGGGCATTGGACCGACGACGTGCCCGAGGCCGCGCAGCGCCTGATCGACGCGTTCTGGCCCGGGCCGCTGACGCTGATCCTGAAGCGCGCATCCCATATCCCGGCCGACGTGGCCGGCGGCCAGGACAGCATCGGCCTGCGCTGCCCGTCGCATCCGGTCGCGCAGGCGCTGCTGTCGCGCTTCAAGCGCGGCCGCGGCGGCATCGCCGCGCCTTCGGCCAACAAGTTCGGGCAGGTCAGCCCGACCACCGCGCAGCATGTGCGCGAGGAATTCGGCGACAGCGTCTATGTGCTCGAGGGCGATGGCGTCGAGGTCGGCATCGAATCGACGATCGTCGACCTGTCGCGGCTGGACCAGGGTGTCGGCCCGGTGCTGCTGCGCCCGGGCGCGATCACGCCGGCGATGATGGCCGATGTGCTGGGCGTCGCGCCGCTGCCGCCGGATGCCGCGGCACCGCGGGCCTCCGGCACGCTGAAGGCGCACTACGCGCCCCGCACGCCGCTGTATCTGGCCGATGCGCGCGCACTGGCGCGCGATCTCGCGACGCTGCCGGCCGATGCGCGCGTGGCCTGGGTCTCCGCCGCGCCGGCGGACGATCCCCGCTGCGTCTGGGTGCAAGCCCCGGCGGACGCCAAGGCCTATGCCCGGGAGCTGTACCGGCTGCTGCGCCGGCTCGATAAGGAAGGCTACGCGCGGCTGTACGTCGAGCCGCTGCCCGAAGGGCATGAGTGGGCGGGCGTGCGGGACCGGCTGCAGCGCGCCGCCGCCGCGTTCCAGGACTGAACGCCCGGGCCGCTATTCTGCAGCCGCTGCGGCTGCGGCGGCCGACACCGGCGCGCCGCGATAGACCCATTCGAGCAGCGCGTCATGCGCCTGCTGCGCCTGCGCGGCGTTCGGGTGGTTGATCAGGCTGACCACCACGTAGCGCTTGCCATCGGCCGCATCGACATAGCCGGCGATGGCGCGCACATCCGCCAACGTACCCGTCTTCAGATAGCCGTGGCCGGCGGCGCTGCTGCGCGTCAGCCGGTTCCGCAACGTGCCATCGACGCCAAGGACCGGCAGCGAGTCGACGAAGAGCGGCGCCGCCTCGCTGGCCAGCGCCTGTTGCAGCAGCCGCGCGAGGTCGTACGCGCTGATGCGCTCCTGGCGTGACAGGCCCGAGCCGTTGTCCAGCATCAGCCCCGGCATGTCCAGTCCCTGGTGCGACAGCCAGCGGCGGATCACCGCCGCCGCGCGCCTGGTGTTCGCTGGGCCGCGGCGGTCGATCTCCGCGCCGATGGTCAGGAACAGCTGGCGCGCCATCACGTTGTTCGAATACTTGTTGATGTCGCGGACGATGTCGGCCAGCGGCAGGCCATGGTGGCGCGTCAGCCGGAAGGCGGGCCGCGGCACGCTGCCGCGCCGGATCGCCGGTGGCTTCGCGAAGGTGCCGCCGGCCGCCAGCCATTGCGCGACAAAGCCGCCGCCGATGAAGTCGTCGTGACTGAGCGCCGCGAAGTTCAGTACCTGCTCGCCGCAATCGGCCGAATAGCTGCCGTCGAACGACGCCACCACGGTACCGTCCGTCTGCGGGGACAGCGTCGGCGTCGCGCCGGCGCGCCAGTCGCCGCAGCGGCCGTTGGTCAGCGCCAGCCGGTTGTCCACGCGCAGTTGCGCCAGCGGCGGCATGACCGACACGCCGACCGTCTGCGTGGCGGCATCCGGGGTCAACGTGAAGGACAGCGTCTTGAACGAATAGAGCAGCGCGTCCGGTGCCACGTTGTAGGCGCGATGGGTCTCGCCGTCGATGGTGCCGCCGTTGTCCAGCCCATTGTCGAAGTAGCTGCGGTCGAGCACCACGTCGCCGGCAATGGTGGTCACGCCGGCGCGCATCGCCTGGGCCACCAGCTTGGCCATCTCCTCCGGTACCAGCTTGGGGTCGCCCTGGCCGCGCAGATAGACGTTGCCGACCACGCCGTCGGCGCCCGGCTCGCGGTCCGCATAGAGCGAGGTCTGCCAGCGGTAGCTGGGCCCCAGCAGCTGCAGGCCGGCGAAGGTCGTGATCAGCTTCATCGTCGAAGCCGGGTTCATCGGGGTCTGGGCGTTCCAGCTGACGGTCGCGGCCGGGGCGCCTTGCCGGACGATGTAGAAGCTGGCCGCGGAAAGCGGTACGCCCGCCTGCCGCAAGCCGAGCAGCACCGACGCCGGCAGGCCCGTTTGATCCTGTGACAGGGACAGCAGCCGGGCATGGGAGGGCACTGCCTTTGTCGATGGCGATTGCCGCGATGCCTTCGCGGCGGCGGCTTTTGGCTTGGACCGCTTGGGGGCGGCTTCGGAATTGGCAGCGGGACCGAATGCCAGCGCAAACGCCAGCAATGGCACCATGCTGCGGGCGAGAAGGGGGCGAGCAGGCATGGGCAGCATGGTACCGTAGTCGTCTGCAACGATGCGACCCGATGCCAGCTTCGGCTGCTCATCGTCGCGAGGAAGCGCTGTCAGGTCCCGGCTTCCTGTCGTTGGCCGTCAGAGCTGGCGAAACAGCTGAAACAGCCAGATTCGCTGGTCGTCCCGCGTGTGACGCCACTTTGCCGCAGGACGAACACGGACGCGGGCCGATGACGCCGACGCTGTTGACTGACAGCTGGCGGAAGGACGTCCCGGGCTGCCGAAGGCGGTCCGGTAGAGGGCGCCATCCCGCGCGTTGCGGTTGAAATCGATGATTCGCAGGTCCATCGCGCCATAGAACCGCTTCATCATTTGCGCAAGAGCCGCGGAGTCGGCTCTTGAGCAATGGTAGGCCGCTTCGCGATCGGCGAATCCATCGAGGATCAGAAAGCGGCCGAAGCAGTCCCGATCGCACAACTGATCAAAAGCCAGTCCGAGCAGTCCACGTTCACCGAGCGCGGGCGCGATGCGAAGCAGGACGATATCGAGTTCGGAAACATGGTTGAACGCGTGCTCGTCGGCGTACGGCCGCAGCATGTTCCGATGTTCGGCCAGCTCGCCTTCGCTGAGCAACGGAAAGCGGCGCGAAAACGAGAACGTCAGCGTGTCCTTTTCGCACAGCAGATGGACAAAGGAAGGACACATGGCGTTGTAGATCCGTGGCGTCACCATTCCCAACTCCACCAGATATCGCGCGGCATGACGGATGCCCTCGATTGGGGCGCTCGTCACCTGGTCGAATACCTTCGCCAGGCCCACCAACTGGCCGGCTGTCTTTCCCGAGCGGATACCTGCCTGCAGGAAGGACCGCAGGCGGTCCGGCGAACGCTCGAAGTACTGGAAGAGCGGGCGCAGTGGCCCGTCGCAAACCAGCATCTCGAATTCATGCGTGGTATCCATCAACGCAAGCGCGGCGCCCGGATCGGCATCGATGACCGCGAGCTTCAGTTCCGTCGGCAGGGCGCCCAGATATCCGGGGGGCGGCATGGCCGTGTGCGTGGATCCCGTCGGTACCAATGACATATGCAGTTCCTCCCAGGTTGGAATCAAGGATTGCCCCGATATCGCCGTCGAGCCGATCCGGGCTGCCGTTCGGTGCCCTCGTCGCTGTTCAGCCGCGGCCCGCGGGCGGATCGCCGGGTACCGGAACGTTGCTGCCGGCCGGCTTCTCGTCAAACACAAAATCCCGTGGATTGCCCGACTGCGCCAACCGGTCCACTTCGGGCGCGAACATTTCGGCGCAGGCTGCAAGGATGGAGAGCGTTGCGTTGAACGTAAGCGACGTGACCTTGATGTTCCGGCCTTCCAACGCGAAGGTCGCGACGGCCTGAAGACCGGCGTCTTCCGGCGCCAACATGATTTCGCCGGCCCCCAGCGGCATGATGTACAAGGCGTTGAGGCCGAGTTCGGGTGCCGGCTGGTACAGCTTGTAGGTGATCGTGCCGCCGATGGCCCTTCCGCTTTCGTCGCATGCAATCTGCACGAGGTTGATCTTTTGCCCCGCGGCAGTGCTGAACGCTTCGGAAAGTCCGATGGCCCTGGCCAGCACAGTCATCGCCGCGTTCTCCACCGCATTGCGAGGGCGCTGCGTGATCAGATATAGCAGCGCATCGAACGTGTCGTCGTTGCCATCCGCGGCAGCGCGGATCTTGTTGATCGCGATGTCGATGGCCCCAGGGAGACGCTTGTCGATCTCCCTCTGCTGCTGCTTCGCGGGGAGCGCGGCCAGCCCGTCACGGAAGCCCGGCGGAATCAGGCGCTCGTTGGCTATCTCGCACGGATACAACAGTTCCGACTGATCCCGCGGAAGGTCGGCGTGCAGCTGAGCGGTGATATCGCGCTGCCATTCCGCCCTTCGCTGCGTGACGTCGCCTGCAAACCGATTCAGCGACATCTGCCGCTCGAGAAATTCCTGCAGATCGTCCGTGGTTCGGAGGGTCGCATTCCGCATCAACGCAGGCGCCAATTCGTCGTTGAACCGGGCCTCCAGGGCCCTGGCCTGCTCCAGCGATTGCCGGAGGGCGCCGGACACGTCGCCGTTCGCTCGTTCGAAGCCCTCGTGAGCGGAGGCGGCCTGACAGAGCTTGTGGATCAGATAACCGCCACCTGCGGCCCCGCCGGCAGCGAGCGCTCCGAGCAGTGCGAGGCCCAGGGGAGGGCAGGCGACCGTGACGACCAGCATCGCCAGCGCGCTGACGATGCCGGCGATCCCGATCAACACGATGGCCCTGGTGCCCGGGGCTTCGTTGTCCGGATAATCCCGAACGCTCGTGGCCAACTGATCGAGATCGGCCAGCGCTTCGCCGACCGACTGCGCACACTGCTTGATATCGGCACGCAGCCGCAACAACTCCTGAGGGGAGATGCGTACGTCGTGGCCTTGTTGCAGATCCCAGGCTTCGATGCGCGCGGCGGCCGACTGCGCCTTCGCGATCTTCTTGCCGCATCGCGTCGCGGTGCTCAGGATCTCGTCCTTGCGGCTGGTATCCGGCAGCGAATGCACCGCGCTGGTCAGCTTCTGCCAGGCGGAATCGAGCAGATCGACCACGCGGGGCGCCGGCTGGTTCCGGACGGCATCGGCGGATGGCGCTGGTTCCGCGCGATGGGCGGCTACTGGACCAACGCTGGCGGGCTGGATGTCTTGCGGGGGCTGAGATTGGGCTTCGGTGTGGATCGGGAGATCGGCCGCAAGCGGAGCGGCGGGATGTACGGCAGGGGCTGAGGCAGGGTCTGCGGCAAGATGTGCGGCAAGATGTGCGGCAGGGCGAGACGGGGCAAAGATACGGAACATGTCGGCGCGGTGGGTGGGTGGAGAAAGGCCAACGAGGAACGGCAACGTTGGCTGGAGCTTCAGGACAGCGAAGCGTACCCACCGCACTGCGACGACACTATTCAAATGATGGCGGCCACTACAGGATTTGTTACTCTCAGGCCAGTCGCGACAGCAGTGCTCTCAACGTCTGCTGTTCCTGCGCCGACAGCGCGCGCGCCATCTTCGCGTCATGGTCGCAAACGGCCTCGGTCGCCGCCTCCAGCGTGCGCCGGCCGGCCGCCGTCAACACCAGGCTGAACGCGCGGCGATCCTTCTCCGCCGGCCGTCGCGCCACCAGCTTCATCTCTTCCAGCGCATCGACCAGCAGCACGGCCCCCGAACGTGCAATGCCCATGATCCTGGCCAGGTCGGTCAGCTTCAGGTCCGGGTTGCGCGAGATCAGCACCAGCGCCGAAAAGCGTGGCGGCGTGATGTTCCATGGCGCCAGCGATCGCACGAAGTCTTCGTAGAGCCGGATCTGCGCGCGGCGGATCGCGTAGCCGATCAGGTTGTCCAGCACCCCATAGTCGACGTCCGGCAGATGCGGGTCGAAGCCGCCGGCTTCGGTGGCGGGGTCGGGCGCGAGCGTATCGCGGGTCTTGCGCGGAGAGCGGGAAGATGGGGACGAGCGTGAGGAGCGTAACGAAGCGGACATGGAAAAGGGAATGGCGGCGCCGACGCCCGCCATCCGTTCAGGCGACGCGGAAGTATCGCATCTGCACGCGGTCCGGGAAACGCGCGCCGGTCGCGACAAACGTGTGTTGCATCAGCCAGCGGTAGGCCGGTGCCTGCGTCTCGAAGCGGGGCGCGGTGCGGAAGTAGACCCGCGACGGATCGACCGTCTCGCCGGCAGACAGGCGCGCCAGCACATCGGCGGGACCGCTGCGCAGGCCCGCGTTCACGATGTAGATCCGGGCGCCGTCGTCGGTCTGCAGCACGTAGCGCGCCTCGATCTCCGCGACCGTGACGCCGTCGCCAAGGTCCGGACGCACCAGCTGGAAGTCGGCGCCGCCGGGCAGCACGCGGCCGCGCAGCAGCGGGCCGTCGACGATGCCATCGAGAATCGGAATCACGCGCCGCTGCCCGACCGCGCTGACGCCGACTTCGATCGCCGGATCGAGCCGGAAGCTGAAGTCGGCGACGTGCTCGAGCTTCGGCGTCGGCAAGCCGGGCAGGCCAGGCAACGTCGATTCGGCCGTCATTTCAGCAGCTTCCAGTTGCCGTTGTCGATGGTCAGCATCACGCGGCCGCGCTGGTCGAAACCGAAGTGGTCCTGGCTGGTGTAGTTGAGCACGCCATGCGAGACCACGATCTCGCGCTCGCTCTCCAGCGCCGCCTTCAGCGCCGCACGGAACTCCGGCGTGCCCGGTTTGGCGCGCTTGAGCGCGACCGGCACGATCCGTTGCAGCACCAGGCCCGCATCGTACGGATGCGCGCCGAACTGCGTGCGGCTTTCCGCGCCGTACTGCTTCTCGTAGCGGCCGACATAGTCGAGGCCCGGCTTCTTCGGCGCGCTGTCGGCGGCCAGTTGTTCGGGCACGATCACCGGACCGGCCGGCAGGATGGCGCCGTCGACCGCCTTGCCGCCGATGCGGATCAGGTCCTTGGTGGCGGCGCCGTGCGTGTGGTAGATCGGCCCGCGATAGCCGCGTTCCCGCAGCGTCGTGTGGGGCAGCGCGGCCCCGGTGCCGGCGCCGGCGATCAGCATCGCATCGGGGCGCGCCGAGATCAGCTTCAGCGTTTGCGCGGTGACCGCGGTGTCCGAGCGCGCGTAGCGTTCGGTGGCGACGATGCGGATGCCGTTGGCGGCCGCGGCCGTGGTGAATTCCTTCAGCCAGGTCTCGCCATAGGCGTCGGCAAAGCCGATGAAGCCGATGGTCTTGACGCCGTTCGCCTTGGCCGTTGCCGCGACGGCCTCGGCCATCAGCTTGATCGGCTGGGCCAGCCGGTAGGTCCATTCGCCGCGGCCGGGCTTGAGCTCGATCGGCGAGAACGCCAGCTGCACGGTCTTGCTCTCGTCGGCGACTTCGGCGATCGCAATCGACGGTGCCACCGCCGACGAGCCGAGGATGATATCGACCTTGTCCTCGCTGACGAAGCGGCGCGCGACCTTGGTGGCCTGGGTCGGATCGGAGCCGTCGTCGAGCACCACATAGCGGATGGTCTCGCCGGCGATCTGCTGCGGCATCAGCCCCAGCGACTGCTTCTGCGGAATGCCGAGCGAGGCCGAGGGCCCGGTCGACGAGATGCTGACGCCGACGGTGACGTCGGCCAGCGCGGCGCCGGACATCGAGGCGGCGGCCAGCGTCAATGCCAGTGCCGGGGCCAGGCGCGCGAGCGCGGTGCGGCGAAGTGTCATGGCTTGTCTCCCTTTCTTATATGATGGTGCGGGCGGTTAGGGTGTGCCGCCCTGCACGGACTGCCGGTCGAATCCGGCCAGCTGCTTGTAGCGCAATGCGATCGCCTCCAGCTCGGCGTGTGGAATCACCTGCTCGATATCGGTGAAGCCCTGCGGCGCGCGCAACTCGGCCAGCTGCATGACCTGCTCGGGGCCGTTGAGCCGGTTGCGCAGCACGATGCCGGCGGTGCGCGGCAGCCGTTCTGCCTCGTATTCGCGCAGCGCGTAGCTGGTATCGGGCGTGCCGAGCAGGCAGTCGACCAGATGGCGGGCATCGACGATCGCCTGCGCGCTGCCGTTCGAGCCGATCGGGTACATCGGGTGCGCGGCGTCGCCGAGCAGCGTGACGCGATCGAAGGTCCAGCGCGGCAGCGGATCCTTGTCGACCATCGGGAATTCGTAGATCGCCCCGGCGCCGTCGATCAGCGCCGGAATGTCGATCCAGTCCCAGCGCCAGCCGGCGAAGGCCTCGCGGAACACCGACTTGTCGACCTGCCGGTTCCAGTCGCTGCGCGGCGGCGTGTCGGACGCGTCGTCCGGCACGCGCAACTCCGCGATCCAGTTGATCAGCGAGCGGCCCTGCCGGCGCAGCGGCTCGGAGATCGGATAGGCGACGAACTTCTGGTCCTGATGGCCGGCCATGAACATCGAGCGGCCGTCCAGATAGGGCGGCGCCTCGGTGACCGCGCGCCACAGCATCCGCCGCGAAAAACGCGGGGCGTCGCCGCTCGGATAGAACTGCCGCCGGACCGCCGAATGGATGCCGTCGGCGCCGACCAGCACATCGGCGCTGGCCGGCACCTGCGCGCCGTCCGCGCGCCGCCGCAGCGTGAATTGCACCGGCGACCCGGGCCGCGCGCCGGTGTCGTGCACCGCCTCGAAGGCGTGGCCGGTATGGACGCGATCGGCGCCCAGCCGCTCGACCGCGGTCCGATACAGCAGCATCTGCAGCTCGCCGCGATGGACCGAGAACTGCGGATACGGATAGCCGGCGGCAAGCCCGCGCGGCTCATGCCAGATCCGTTGGCCGAACTTGTTGTAGTAGGACAGCGAACTCGTTTCGATCGCGATCTGCGCGAGCGCGGGCTGCAGGCCGAGTTCGGCGAGTTCGCGAACCGCATGGGGCAGCAGGTTGATGCCGACGCCGAGCGGCTTCAGCGATTCGCTGGCTTCCCAGACTTCGGCGTCGATGCCGTGGCGATGGCACAGCAGCGCGAGCGTCAGCCCGCCGATGCCGCCGCCTGCGATGGCGATGCGCATGGTGTCTCCTGCGGCGGACCTGCGCGCAACGGGCGGTCCGCTCTGTGTTGGATGTCTGCTTGGCGTCTGTTCGACGTCTGTTCGACGTCCGTTCGACGTCCGTTCGACGTCCGTTCGACGTCCGTTCGACGAATTGTTATGGAGTATAACTAAATCGCCGAACCGCGCAAGGGCGGGTCGACACGGCTGCGTTCTGGCTTATTTTCCCCAGCTTGGCGACAGCAGCCGCAGGCCGACCGACACGAAGCGCGTCTCGCGCGGCTGGTTCAGCTGCGTGCCCCAGGTCATGTCGACCTGGACGCGCTGCGGCACGATCCACACGCGCGCGCCGAGCTGGATCCACGGGCGGTCGCCGCTCTCGCCGAAGGTCTCGGCGATCATGGCCCAGCGCTCGCTGATCGTCGCCTCGCCGGCCACGCCCCAGGTCATGCGGGTCTGCCGCTCGGCGCGATCGTGCGTGGCGCCGACGTTCGCATGCAGCAGCAGACGGTCGTCGCGCATCGACACCGTCAGCGGCAGGTTCAGGTAGAGCCCGCCCGGCGTCCTGCGCGGCGAGGCCTTCGGATATTCCGTCATGCCGACCGTCAGCGCGACGCCGTAGCCGTTGGTCTCCACGGGCTTGAGCACCGTCTTGCCCTGCAACTGCAGATCGGTGATCGCGTTGCCCGGTCCATCGCCGTATCGCTGCACCGAACCGCCGAACGTCCATTCGAAGTTGCCGGTGAAGTTGCAGCCCGGCAGCGCCCAGCGTTCGGTGCCGTCGCGATTGAAGCGCAGCCACGATTCGAGCTGGCACGATTGCGGATCGACGATGCGCGCGTCGTCGGTGACGAGCGGCCGCGCCGCCCATGCCAGCGGGGTCAGGCAGAGCAGCAGCGTTGCCGCGAAGACGCGGCGCAGAGGGGAGAGGCGGGCGGAAATCGGCAGCATGTGTTGGCTCGCAATGGCGCCCGAAGTCTAACGCGCACCGATGACATGGTGTCGCACGACGCCGTCACGACGTGAGGACGCGCGGCCGATGTGGGATTTATCTGACAGCGGTATAGGTGGCGATGGTCTGCCCGCCCGGTGCGATGGGGCCGCACAATCGAGCTGTCTCTCGCCCGTACAAGGAGCTTTCGATGCGTACCCTTACCCTGTCGTTCGCGCTGGCCACGCTGCTCGCCACCGCGGGCTGCGCCGACATGACCGCCAAGCAGCGCAACACCGCCATCGGTGCCGGTGTGGGCGGGGTCGCCGGCGCGACCCTGATCGGCGGACCGGGCGCCACGCTGGGCGGCGCCGCGCTGGGCGGTGTGGTCGGCAATGTGCTGACCGACGACAAGAAGAAGTAAGGGTCGCAGAAGTCAGGGCTGCAGCGGTCAGGGCCGCAGCAGTCAGGCGGCACCAAGGCAGGACGCCCCGGCCAATGGCCGGGGCGTCGTCGTTTGATGCGTCTGCGTTGCGTCGGTGTTGCCGCTGCTCTGGCGCGGCGCCGATCAGGCCGGCTCGCTGCCGGACGCCTCGGCGGCGACCGTGCGGCCCGGCACCGGGAACACGATGTCGTAGGCCCAGTTGTAGACGAAGGCGTAGACCACGTAGAAGCCGGCGACCGCCAGGTCCATCAGCAGCGCATCGAGCAGGCTGATCTTCAGGTACCACGCCACCGACGGCAGGAACACGATCAGCAGGCCCAGCTCGAACAGCAGCGCATGGCCGACGCGCACCGCCGGCGACTTGCGCACCGAGCCGGTCAGCCGAACCATGGCCTTGTCGAACATCAGGTTGTAGACGTAGTTCCAGACCGCCGCGATCAGCGAGGCGACCGCGGCGATCACGCCCATCTGGTGCAGGGCGTAGCCGAACACCCAGCTGCCCAGCGGCGCGAAGATCAGCAGGCCGATCAGTTCGAAGCCCACCGTGTGACGGATTCTGTCCAACGTACCGCGCATTGTGTCGCTCCATCGAAGACAATGACGCCAGTCTATCGGGTAGGGCAGCAGATACAAGTTGGGAAGTATCGGTTATCCAGATGGATGTGGTGCAGATGTGGCACCATGGGGATTCCGTTCCGCTACCGCCGTTCATCCGACGGCCAACCCGCGCCATGAGCCTGTCCCTCGAACAACTGCAAGCCTTCGTCGCCGCGGCCGAGACCGGCTCGTTCTCGGCCGCGGCGCGCCGCCTCGGCAAGGCCCAGTCGGTGGTCAGCACCGCCGTCTCCAATCTCGAAATCGATCTCGACAATGCGCTGTTCGACCGCAGCGGACGCTATCCCGCGCTGACGCCGGCGGGCGAGCGCCTGCTGGTCGAGGCCCGCGTGATCCTGGAGCGCTGCGAGCATTTCCGCGGCGTCGCCAAGAGCCTGGGCGAGGGCGTCGAAAGCCGGCTGGTGCTGGCGGTCGACGAGCTCTATCCCGAGGAGACGCTGGGCGTGCTGCTCGAGGAGTTCTCGCACCGGTTTCCTGCGGTCGAGCTGGAGTTGCTGTTCCCGGTGATGGAGGACGTCAGCCGGCTGGTGCTCGAGGGCGGTGCCGACCTGGGCCTGATGTGGCGGCAGGAGGTGCTGCCGCCCGCGCTGGCCTTCCGCGGGCTGGGCTGGGTGCCGATGCAGATCATCTGCGCGCCCGACCATCCGCTGGCGGCGCAGCAGCGCGTCGGCTGGGAAGAGCTCAAGCGCCATCGGCAGCTGATGGTGGCGGTGCGCAGCGACAGCGAGGAGAAGATGCGCCTGCGCGTGGCAGCCGAGGTCTGGTGGGTCGAGAGCCACTGGGTCATCGTCGAGCTGGTCAAGCGCGAACTGGGCTGGGCCTTCGTGCCGTGGCACGTCGCCGCCAACTCGCCGGCCGCCGCGCAGCTGGTTTCACCGGAGCTGGACTTCGACGACCAGGACTGGCCGGTGGCGATGGAGCTGGTCTGGCACAAGCAGCGCCCGCTCGGCAAGGCGGGCGCCTGGCTGCAGGAGCGGGTCAGCCACCAGCCGCTGCCGCAGCCGGCGCCGCGGCGGCGCAGCAGCGGTTGATTCGGCGAGGGCGGCGGCAGACCACCGCCGCGGCGCCTAGCGCGACACCGCAGCTCCTGCCTCGGATCCCGTCGCCACCGCCGTCCCGGGGCCCTGCCATCCCCCGCCCAGCGCCTTGATCAACACCACGCTCGCGCTCAGCTGCCGGCCGGCGATCGACAGCGCGGTGCGCTCGGCCGTATAGGCCGCGGTCTGCGCCGTCAGCACGTCGAGCAGGCCTGCGGTACCGGCGCGATAGCGGTTGTTGACCAGCGACAGCGCCTCGCGCGCCGAGCGCAGCGCCTCGTTCTGTACCACCGCTTCCTGCTCGAGCAGGCGCGCCGCGGCCAGGTTGTCCTCGACCTCCTGGAACGCCGTCAGCACCGTCTGCCGATAGTTCGCCACGGTCTGGTCGTAGACCGCGATCGCCTGTTCCTTGGCCGCGCTGCGCGCGCCGAAGTCGAGCAGCGTCATGGCCAGTTCGGGGCCGAACGACCAGATCCGGTTCGGCAGCGACAGCCAGCGCTCGAGTGAGCTCGAGGTGAAGCCGCCCGCGGCCGACAGGCTCAGCGTCGGGTAATACGCGGCCTGCGCCACGCCGATCTGCGCGTTGGCAGCGGCGACCCGGCGCTCGGCCGCGCTGATGTCGGGGCGGCGCTCCAGCAGCTGCGACGGCACCGCCACCGGCACGCGCGGCACCGTCTCGGTGAAGTCGATTGGCGCCAGCGAGAATGCCGCCGGCGGCTGCCCGGTCAGCACCGCGATCGCATGCTCGTATTGCGCGCGCTCGATCTGGATGTCGATCAGCTGTGCCTGCGCGCTTTTCAATTGCGTCTCGGACTGCAGCACGTCGGAGCGCTGCGCGATGCCGGCCTGGTACTGGTTGCGCACCAGCTGCAGCGATTTTTCGTAATCGGCCCCGGTCCGCTGCAGCAGCGCCTGCTGGGCATCGGCGACGCGCAGCAGGAAATAGGTCTGCGCCAGCGTGGCCTGCGTCGACAGCAGCGTCGAGGCCAGGTCGGCCTCGCTGGCCTGCGCGCTCGCTTCGCTGCTCTCGACCTGGCGCCGCACGCGGCCCCACAGATCGACCTCCCAGCTGGCAGACAGCGTTGCCGTCTGTCCGCTGGTGATATTGCCGTTGCCGCTGCGCGAGCGGTCCACGCTGGCCTGCGCGCCGACCACCGGGAAGTAGCCGGAGCGTGCCGCGCGCAGGATCGCGGTGGCCTGCCGGTACTGGGCCTCGGCGGCGGCGATGGTCTGGTTGGAGACCTTCACGCGCGCCATCAGCGCGTCGAGCTGCGGATCGCCGAACACGGTCCACCAGTCGCCGCGCTCTCTGGCGTCGCCGGGCTCGGCGGGCTTCCATTGGCCCCATTCGGCCGGCGCCTCCTTGAAGGTGGGTGTCACCGGCGCATCGGGCCGCTGGTAGTCGGGCCCGACCGCGCAGGCGCCGAGCAGCAGCGCGCAGGCCATCACGACGCAGCGGGGCAGGGAGGAGGGGCGGGTCATCGCTTTCTGGTTCATCGTCACGAATCGAATCCGGCAGGCGTCGGCGCGGACGGCGTGCCGCGGCCGCTGTCGCGACGTGCATGGCGGCGGTTGCGCCAGGCCTGCCACTTCAGGCGCCAGCGGTCCAGCGTCAGGTAGACCACCGGGGTGGTGTAGAGCGTCAGCAGCTGGCTGACCAGCAGGCCGCCGACGATCGAGATGCCGAGCGGCGCGCGCAGCTCGGCGCCGTCGCCACGGCCGAGCGCCAGCGGCACCGCGCCGAGCAGCGCCGCCATCGTCGTCATCATGATCGGCCGGAAGCGCAGCAGGCAGGCCTGATAGATCGCCTCGCGCGGCGTCAGCCCTTCGCGCCGTTCGGCATCGATCGCGAAGTCGATCATCATGATCGCGTTCTTCTTGACGATGCCGATCAGCAGGATCACGCCGATCAGCGCGATCACGCTGAACTCGGTGCCCGAGGCCAGCAGCGCCAGCAACGCGCCGACGCCGGCGGACGGCAGCGTCGACAGGATCGTCAGCGGGTGCACATAGCTTTCGTACAGGATGCCCAGCACGATGTAGATCGTGATCAGCGCGGCCAGGATCAGGATCGGCTGGCTGCGCAGCGACTCCTGGAAGGCGCTGGCGGTGCCGGCGAAATTGGCCTGCAGCGATTCGGGCGCGCCGATCCGCGCCATTTCATGCTGGATCCGCTCGGTGGCCTGCGACAGCGACACGCCCTCGGCGAGGTTGAACGAGATCGTCGACGCGGCGAACTGGCCCTGGTGGTTGACGCCGAGCGGCGTGCTGGTCGGCACCACGCGCGCGAACGCGGACAGCGGCACGCGATTGCCGGCACCGGTCACCACATAGATGTCCTTCAGCGCGTTCGGCCCCTGCAGGTATTCCTGGCTCAGCTCCATCACCACGCGATACTGGTTCAGCGGATGGTAGATCGTCGACACCAGCCGCTGGCCGAACGCGTCGTTCAGCAGCGAATCGACCTGCTGCATCGTGACGCCGAGCCGTGACGCGGTGTCGCGATCGACGATCACCGAGGTCTGCAGGCCCTTGTCGTTGGTGTCGGTGTCGATGTCCTCCAGCTCCTTCAGGTTCGACAGCGCATTGCGGACCTTGGGCTCCCACGCGCGCAGCACCTCGAGGTCGTCCGAGCGCAGCGTGAACTGATACTGCGAGCTGCTCTGCCGGCCGCCGATGCGGATGTCTTGCACCGGCACCAGGAACAGGCTCGCGCCCGGCTCCTTCGCCAGCTTGCCGCGCAGCCGCGCGATCACCTCGTTGGCCGTCTCGGTGCGCTCGGTCAGCGGCTTGAGCGTGACGAACATCTGCCCGGTATTGCGCTGCGAACCGCCGGTAAAGCCGGTCACGTTGACCACCGCGGGGTCGGACTGCACGATGCGGATGAAGCTGTCGAGCTTCTGGCGCATCGCCTGGAACGAGGTGGCCTGGTCCGCGCGGATGAAGCCGATCAGCCGGCCGGTGTCCTGCTGCGGGAAAAAGCCCTTCGGCACGATCACATAGAGCCAGACGTTCAGGCCGATCGTCACCAGCAGGATCAGCCAGACCAGGCGGCTGTGCCGCAGCGCCACCGACAGCGAGCGCGCATAGCGCTCGCTGATCCAGCCGAACGCGCGCTCGCTGGCGCGATACCAGCGGCCGGGCGGGCGCTGGTGCCGCGGCTCGCGCAGCAGCCGCGCGCACATCATCGGCGTGGTCGTCAGCGAGACCACCAGCGACACCAGGATCGCCACCGACAGCGTGATCGCGAACTCCTGGAACAGCCGGCCGATGATGCCGCCCATCAGCAGCAGCGGGATGAACACCGCGATCAGCGACAGGCTCATCGAGATCACGGTAAAGCCCACCTCGCGCGCGCCGCGCAGCGCCGCCTGCACCGGCCGCATGCCGGCCTCCAGATGGCGCGAGATGTTCTCCAGCACCACGATCGCATCGTCGACGACGAAGCCGGTGGCGATCGTCAGCGCCATCAGCGACAGGTTGTTCAGCGAGAAGCCGGCCAGGTACATCACGGTGAAGGTGCCGATCAGCGACACCGGCACCGCGACGCTGGGAATCAGCGTGGCGCGCACGTTGCGCAGGAACAGGAACACCACCATGATCACCAGCGCGACCGAGATGATCAGCGTGTGCTCGACCTCGCGCAGCGACGCGCGGATGGTCGGCGTGCGGTCCATCATCACGTCCATCGAGATCGCGGCCGGGATCATCTGGCGCAGCGTCGGCAGCATCTCGTTGACGCGGTCGACGGTCTCGATGATGTTGGCGCCGGGCGAGCGGTTCAGCACCAGCAGCACCGACGGCTCGCCATTGGCCGAGCCGGCGTTGCGCACGTCCTGCACCGAGTCGGTCACCGTGGCGACGTCGGATAGCCGCACCGGCACCGCGAAGGAATTGGGGCCGCTGGTCGCCGCATTGCTGCCGGCGGCATTGTTGACCGTGGTGGTGGTCGTGCCGCCCGCGGTCACCGTGGTCGTGGTCACGCCGTTGACGGTGGTGGTGCGCACCGTACCGCCCGAGGTCGCGCTCGACGTGCTGGCGATCAGCGCGCCGGCGGTGGTGGTCGAATAGCTGCCCGGCGTCGCGTAGCGGATGATCAGCGGCATGTAGTCTTCCGCCTTCATCGCCTGGTCGTTGGCATAGATCTGCCATGCCTTGCTGTCGTTCTCGACCACGCCGAGCGGCCGGTTGGCATTGGTCGCGCTGATCGCGTTGCGCACGTCGGACAGCGCGATGCCGTACTTGTTCAGCGCGGTCGGATTGAGCGAGACCCGCACCGCCGGCAGCGAAGCGCCGCCGATCGTCACCTGGCCGACGCCCTCGATCTGCGACAGCTTCTGCGCGAGGATGGTCGAGGCGGCGTCGTACAGCTGGCCGCGCGTCATCGTCGGCGAGGTCAGCGCGATGATCATGATCGGCGCGTCCGACGGGTTGACCTTGCGATAGGTCGGGTTGCCCGGCAGGCTGCTCGGCAGCGTCGCGCGCGAGGCGTTGATCGCCGCCTGCACGTCGCGCGCGGCGCCGTCGATGTCGCGCGACAGGTCGAACTGCAGCACGATCCGCGTCGAGCCCAGCGAGCTGCTCGAGGTGATCTCGTTGACGCCGGCGATCGAGCCGAGCGCGCGCTCCAGCGGCGTCGCCACGGTGGCGGCCATCGTTTCGGGGCTGGCGCCCGGCAGCGAGGCCGACACCGAGATGGTCGGGTAGTCGACCTGCGGCAGCGGCGACACCGGCAGCATCCGCAGCGCGGCCAGTCCGGCCAGCAGGATGCCCAGCGTCAGCAGCGCGGTCGCGACCGGCCGGTGGATGAAGATGGCCGACAGGTTCATGGCGCCCTCGGCGGTTCGGTACCCGGCGTGCCGCCCGGGCCGAAGTCCGCATCCCGATCGGTGTCCGGATCGCCGAAGCGGCGCCGGCGCCAGCCTTTGAGCCGGCCGGCGACCCGGTCGAACGCCAGGTAGATCACCGGCGTGGTGAACAGCGTCAGCACCTGGCTGACCAGCAGCCCGCCGACCATCGTGATGCCCAGCGGCCGGCGCAGTTCCGAGCCGATGCCGGTGCCCAGCATCATCGGCAGCGCCGCCAGCAGCGCCGCCATCGTCGTCATCAGGATCGGCCGGAAGCGCAGCAGGCAGGCCTCGAAGATCGCGTCGCGCGGCGCCATGCCGCGTTCGCGCTCGGCCTCCAGCGCGAAGTCGATCATCATGATCGCGTTCTTCTTGACGATGCCGATCAGCAGGATGATGCCGATGATCGCGATGATGCCCAGGTCATGGCCGGCCAGGAGCAGCGCCAGCAGCGCGCCGACGCCGGCCGACGGCAGCGTCGACAGGATCGTCACCGGATGGATCGTGCTCTCGTACAGCACGCCGAGCACGATGTACATCGTGACCACCGCGGCCAGGATCAGCCACAGCGTGTTCGACAGCGACGCGCTGAATGCCAGCGCCGCGCCCTGGAAGGTGGTCTGCATCGAGATCGGCAGGCCGATCTCCTGCTCGACCTGCTTGATCTTGTCGACGGCGTGGCCCAGCGACGCGCCCTGCGCCAGGTTGAACGAGATCGTCGCGGCCGGGAACTGGCCCTGGTGGTTGATCACCAGCGGCCCGGTGCGCTCGCTGATGCGGGCGAACGCGCCCAGCGGCACCTGGCCGCCGGACGACGAGGGCAGCCGCAGCTCGGCCACCGCCTGCGGGTTGTCGCGGAATTCCGGCATCGCCTCCAGCACCACGCGGTACTGGCTCGATTGCGTGAAGATCGTCGACACGAGCCGCTGGCCGTAGGCGCTGTACAGCGCGCTGTCGATCACCGCGGTGGTGATGCCGAAGCGCGCGGCCGCGTCGCGGTCGATGTCGACGTAGACGCGCAGGCCGTTGTTCTGCTGGTCGGTGGCGACGTCGCGGAATTCGGGTTCCTCCTTCAGCCGCTCGACCAGCTTCGGCACCCAGGTCGCCAGCGTCTGCGGATCGGGGTCTTCCACCGTGAACTGGTACTGCGTGCGCGAGACCCGGTCTTCGATCGTCAGGTCCTGCACCGGCTGCATGTACAGCGAGACGCCGCCCATCTCCTCGACCGCGGCCTGCAGCCGCTCGGTGACCGTCGCGATGTCGTCGCGCTCGCCCTTGGGCTTCAGGTTGATCAGCATGCGGCCGGCGTTCATCGTGGTGTTGGTGCCGTCGACGCCGATGAAGGCGGACACGCTCTGCACCGCCGGGTCCTTCAGCACGACTTCCGACACCGCGCGCTGCTTCTGCGACATCGCCTGGAACGAGATGCTCTGCGAGGCTTCGGTGACGCCCTGGATCACGCCGGTGTCCTGCACCGGGAAGAAGCCCTTCGGAATCGCCAGGTACAGCACCACGGTCAGCGCCAGCGTGCCGATCGCGACCAGCAGCGTGGCGCGCTGCCGGCCCAGCACCCAGTTCAGCGCGCGGCCGTAGCGCTCGATCACGCGGTCGAAGAAGGCGCCGGTGGCGCGGTGAAAGCGCGGCAGCTGGTCCTCGGGCACGTGGCGCAGCATCCGGGCGCACATCATCGGCGTCAGCGTCAGCGAGACCACCGCCGAGATCAGGATCGACACCGCCAGCGTGACCGCGAACTCGCGGAACAGCCGGCCGACCACATCGCCCATGAACAGCAGCGGGATCAGCACCGCCACCAGCGAGAAGGTCAGCGAGATGATGGTGAAGCCGATCTGCTTCGAGCCCTTGAGCGCCGCCGCCATCGGCGATTCGCCCTTCTCGATGTAGCGCATGATGTTTTCGATCATCACGATGGCGTCGTCGACGACGAAGCCGGTCGCGATGGTCAGCGCCATCAGCGTCAGGTTGTTGATCGAGAAGCCGGCCAGGTACATCACGCCGAAGGTGCCGACCAGCGACAGCGGCACCGCCACGCCGGGGATCACCGTCGCCGGCACGTTGCGCAGGAACAGGAAGATCACCATCACCACCAGCGCGATCGCCAGCAGCAGTTCGATTTCGACGTCGTGCACCGACGCGCGGATCGTGGTGGTGCGGTCGGTCAGCACCTCGGCCTTGACCGAGGCCGGCAGCGAGGCCTGCAGCTGCGGCAGCATCGTCTTGATGCGGTCGACCACCGCGATCACGTTGGCCCCGGGCTGGCGCTGGATATTGACGACGATGGCCGGCTTGCCGTTGGCCCATGCGGCCAGGCGCGAGTTCTCCGGGCCGTCGACGATGGTGGCCACGTCGGTGATGCGGATTGGCGCGCCGTTCTGGTAGCCGATGATGATCTGGCGATATTCGTCCGCCGAGCGCAGCTGGTCGTTGGCGTCGATCGTCGAGGCACGCGCCGGGCCGTCGAAGCTGCCCTTGGCGCCATTGACGTTGGCCGCGCCGATCGCGGTGCGCAGGTCGTCGATCGACATGCCGAGCGCGGCCAGCGCGGTCGGATTGGCCTGGATGCGCACGGCCGGGCGCTGGCCGCCGCTGATGGTGACCAGACCCACGCCCTGGATCTGCGAGATCTTCTGCGCCACGCGCGTATCGACCAGGTCCTGCAGCTTGGGCAGCGGCAGCGTGTCCGAGGTCATCGCCAGCGTCAGGATCGGCGCGTCGGCGGGATTGACCTTGCTGTAGACCGGCGGCATCGGCAAGTCGCCCGGCAGCAGGTTGCTGCCGGCATTGATGGCGGCCTGCACCTCCTGCTCGGCGACGTCGAGCGGCAGCGTCAGGTCGAACTGCAGCGTGATCACCGACGCGCCGCCCGACGAGGACGACGACATCTGCTTGAGCCCGGGCATCTGGCCGAACTGGCGCTCCAGCGGCGCGGTCACCGCCGAGGTCATCACGTCGGGGCTGGCCCCGGGATACAGCGTGGTGACCTGGATGGTCGGGTAGTCGACCTCGGGCAGCGCCGACAGCGGCAGCATCCGGTAGGCGACCAGCCCGGACAGCAGGATCGCGAGCATCAGCAGCGCGGTGGCGACGGGCCGCTCGATGAATAGGCGTGACGGGTTCATGCAGCGTCCTCGGTACGGCTACGACGCGGGCTCATTGGCGCGGTGCCGGCGCGGCGGCGGAGGCCGAGGCCGCGG
>NZ_AMPR02000089.1:0-9809 GCF_000307735.3 Cupriavidus sp. HPC(L)
CAGCGCGGGCGTCAGCGCCTTCGGATTGACGACGCTGCCGTGCTCGCCGGCCAGCACGTCGAGGATGTTCTGGAACGCCGTGCGGAAATAGAGCTCGTAGCTGTCGCGCTCGACATAGCCCAGGTGCGGCGTGCAGATGCAGTTTTCCATCCGCAGCAGCGCATGGCCCTGCAGGATCGGCTCGGACTCGAACACATCGACCGCCGCCATGCCCGGCCGGCCGCGGTTCAGCGCGGCCACCAGCGCGTTTTCCTCGACCAGCTCGGCGCGGCTGGTGTTGACGAACAGCGCGGTCGGCTTCATCGAGGTCAGGTCGGCGAGCTTGACGATGTGGCGCGTCTCGTCGTTCAGCCGCAGATGCAGCGACAGCACGTCGCTGTCGGCGAACAGCTGCTCCCTGGACTCGGCCACCGCGAAACCGTCCTCGCGCGCGGCCGTCTGCGAGCCCTCGCGGCCCCAGACCAGCACGCTCATGCCGAAGGCGCGGCCATAGCCGGCCACCAGGCGGCCGATCTTGCCGTAGCCCCAGATGCCGAGCGTCTGGCCCTTCAGCACCTGGCCCAGGCCGAAGTTCGGCGGCATCGTGGTCGACTTCAAACCCGACTGCTGCCAGGCGCCGTGCTTCAGGCTGGCGACGTACTGCGGGATCCGCCGCTGCGCCGCCATGATCAGCGCCCAGGTCAGTTCGGCCGGGGCCACCGGCGAACCGACCCCTTCGAGCACCACCACGCCGCGGTCGGTGCAGGCATCGACGTCGATATGGCCGCCGACGCCGCCGACGCGGCCGGTCTGGCTGATGATCTTCAGCTTCGGCAGCTTCTCCAGCAGCTGGCGCGTGATGCGGGTGCGTTCCCGGATCAGCACCACGGCTTCGACGTCGGCCAGGCGCGCCGCCAGCTGGCCGACGCCCTTGACGGTGTTGTTGAACACCTTGACGTCATGCCCCTGCAACAGCTGGAAGCTGGCCAGCTTGCGCACGGCATCCTGGTAGTCGTCGAGAACGGCAATTTTCATCGTCGGATTCGGTGAGGCGGTTCGTTGAGGCGAGTTCGTTGAGGCGGTGCGTTCGACTACGGCGGTGCCATTGGCGCCCATTGCAGCCCGTTGAGCCCATTGACGCCGCAACCCGGTTGGTACGCGTGCCCACAGACCGGCATGCCGGCGGCCAGTAAGGTGGGCCACCAAAGTGCTGCGACAAGCCATGGCGACACGGCGTTCCGACCGATTTTCGCGCCGTCCGCTTGCTGCAGAGCAAAAAACGGAGGACGACAGCGGTGGTATCCTTGCCGCCTTCGGTGACGTCCCGGATTGTCGGTCGAGCTTCGCTCCCGCAGCCGGGTTGTCGCCGGACAAAGCTTGACTGGCACCCGCTGCGACACGTCCGCGGGAAAACCGCCACTGTAGCGCAGCCGCAAGGTCCCCCGCGATCCATTGCCGACAGGATCGCGCCGGACTTGTAACGGGATGTGACGGTCCCGGGCCAGCGTGGTCGAAGACCGACCACCATGCGGCCGCCATGCGGGCAGAACGCCCGCCCCGCACGCGGAACCGCTTCCACAAGAAGTGGTCCCTCATGCATGCGGCCATGGCAGGCGCTCTCGTCGACTCCGCGTTTGACTCCGTGTTTGACCCGGCTGTTTGACGATTTTCAGAGCGCGGCCCCGGGCCAAGGCTTTGCCAAAGATTTCTTTTTTGCTTTGGAGTACCACCATGAACCACCCCACCATGCAAGGCACACCGGCGCTGAACGTTCCGGCCTGGGTCAAGCACCAGAAGCTGGTCGCCTGGGTCGCCGAGATCGCGGCGCTGACCAAGCCCGACAGCATCTACTGGTGCGACGGCTCGCAGGAGGAATACGACCGCCTGTGCGAGCAGATGGTCGCCGCGGGCACGATGAAGCGGCTGAACCCCGCCAAGCGCAAGAACTCCTTCCTCGCCATCTCCGACCCCTCCGACGTCGCGCGCGTCGAGGACCGTACCTTCATCTGCTCGCAGCAGCAGGAAGACGCCGGCCCTACCAACAACTGGATGCCGCCGGCCGAGATGCGCCAGACCCTGAGCGGGCTCTTCGATGGCTGCATGCGCGGCCGCACGCTGTACGTGGTGCCGTTCTCGATGGGGCCGCTCGGTTCGCCGATCGCCCACATCGGCGTGGAGCTGTCCGACAGCCCGTACGTCGCCGTCAACATGCGGATCATGACCCGCATGGGCCGCGCCGTGTATGACGTGCTGGGCGCCGACGGCGAGTTCGTGCCGTGCGTGCATACCGTGGGCAAGCCGCTGGCCGCCGGCGAGAAGGACGTGCCGTGGCCGTGCAACCCGACCAAGTACATCGTCCATTTCCCCGAGACACGCGAGATCTGGTCGTTCGGCTCCGGCTACGGCGGCAACGCGCTGCTGGGCAAGAAGTGCTTCGCGTTGCGGATCGCCTCGACCATGGGCCGCGACGAAGGCTGGCTGGCCGAACACATGCTGATCCTCGGCGTGACCTCGCCCGAGGGCAAGAAGTACCACGTCGCGGCGGCCTTCCCGTCGGCCTGCGGCAAGACCAACTTCGCGATGCTGATTCCGCCCAAGGGCTTCGAAGGCTGGAAGGTCACCACCATCGGCGACGACATCGCCTGGATCAAGCCGGGCAAGGACGGCCGCCTGTACGCGATCAACCCGGAAGCCGGCTACTTCGGCGTGGCCCCGGGCACCAGCGAGAAGACCAACTTCAACGCGATGGCTACGCTGAAGGAGAACGTGATCTTCACCAACGTCGCGCTGACCGATGACGGCGACGTCTGGTGGGAAGGCATGACGAAGGAAGCGCCGGCCCATCTGATCGACTGGCAGGGCAAGGACTGGACGCCGGAGATCGCGAAGCAGACCGGCGCCAAGGCGGCCCACCCGAACGCGCGCTTCACCGCGCCGGCGTCGCAGTGCCCGTCGATCGACGCGAACTGGGACAACCCGGCCGGCGTGCCGATCGACGCCTTCATCTTCGGCGGCCGCCGCTCGACCACGGTGCCGCTGGTGACCGAGGCCCGCAACTGGACCGAAGGCGTCTACATGGCCGCCACCATGGGTTCGGAAACCACCGCCGCGGCCGCCGGCCAGCAGGGCGTGGTGCGCCGCGACCCGTTCGCGATGCTGCCGTTCTGCGGCTACAACATGAGCGACTACTTCGGCCACTGGCTGGAGCTGGGCAACAAGCTGGAAGCGTCGGGCGCCAAGCTGCCGAAGATCTACTGCGTCAACTGGTTCCGCAAGGACGAGGCCGGCAACTTCGTGTGGCCGGGCTTCGGCGAGAACATGCGCGTGCTGTCGTGGATGATCGACCGCGTCGAAGGCCGCGGCCAGGGCACCGAGCACGTGTTCGGCACCTCGCCGCGCTACGAGGACCTGCGCTGGGAAGGCCTGGACTTCTCGCCCGAGCAATTCCAGAAGGTGACCTCGATCGACCGTGCCGCCTGGGAACAGGAACTGGCGCTGCACGAAGAGCTGTTCACGCAGCTCAAGCACCATCTGCCGCAGGCGCTGTCCGAAACCAAGGATGCGCTGGCCAAGCGGCTGGCGGCTTGATGCGGTAGTCGCCTGACTTTGCGCTTGCCCCAGGCGAGCGCCTCGGCAAAAAAGAAGCCCTCGCGATTTGGTTCGCGAGGGCTTTTTTTTATCGGAAGCTGCCGTGTTCCGTAGCTGCCGTCATCCGCGCGGCAACATGCGGTGCGACCGGGCATAAGCGCGTAGGACATCATTGATCCGGCTCTGCCAGCCTTCACCAGTCGCTCTAAAGGCCTCGATGACATCTCGGTCGGCCCGCATATTTAGTGTGACCTTGCGCTCGTCCGCCGGCAGAGGCGGCCTTCCGCGCGGTTTCAGCAAGGCCTGCGCGGCCTTTTCGCCAACCAGGCTCGGAAGCACTTCCTTGGCCGGTCGCATGCTGGCCATTTCGTCGTCGGTCAGCGGGGGATTGTCCGGATCGGAAAGCGCGGCACGCGTGAGCGCTTCATCCTCGGCGTCAGTCGGTATGTGGATTTTGCGTTTCGTCGACATATTCGAGTACCTCTCGACGGTTGGCTTTGCGAAGGCTAATCACGCGCATGTTGTTGCCGCGCATTGTGAATACCAACACATGGACTCTGTCGCCGATCATTCCCCGTGCGATCACACGTCGTTCGTTGTATTGACGCCGGGTGTCCTCCTTCAGAATGGCGGACTCCATATCGAACCATTCGGCGAAGCGCAGCGATATGCCATGTTTGGCCCGGTTGAGAACGTCCTTTGCGGGGTCGAATTCGAACTCCATCGGGGCGAATTTATTGTATGGGCAAAAAATAACCGGCGCAACGATTTTTTGCCTACACAAATATCTGCGCGCCGAGTCCTCGCGACGCCGCCTCCTGGTCGGCCTCTGCGACGGATCGGAGCGTACGGCCCGACCTTCCGGAGAGCTATCGGCAATGTCGCCCGACTATCACGTTGCGCTCTGCCGTCTGTCACGCGGCCCGCTATTCAACCTCCTGCCGCGTCGCCCCCCAACTGCTCCACCGCATACTTGACCAACCCCGCTCGCCCCTCGATGCCGAGCTTGCGCTTGAGGTTCAGCCGATGCGTCTCCACCGTGCGCACCGACACGCCCAGGGACGCGGCGATTTCCTTGTTGGCCAGGCCCCGGCCGATGCCGTTCAGGATGTCGCGTTCGCGCGGGGTCAGCGCATCGAGCGGATGCGAGGCGGGGCCTTCCTCGATCATGCGGCGGGCGATGCGGGCGCTGTAGAAGACCCGGCCGGCCAGCACCGCGTCGATCGCGGCCAGCAGTTCGTCGGCCGGGGCGTCCTTCAGCACGTAGCCGCGCGCGCCGGCGCGCATGGCCTGGCGCACGTATTCGAGGTTGTCGTGCATCGACAGCATCAGCACCGCGATCTCGGGATGGCGCTGGTGCAGCGCGTCGGCCAGCGCGATGCCGCCCATGCCGCGCATGCCGATATCGGTGATCAGCAGGTCCGGCAGCGCATCGGGCTGGCGGCGCGCCAGCCAGGCCAGCGCCGCTTCGCCGTCGTCCGCCTCGCCAACCACGGTCAGGCTCGGCTGCAAGGCCAGATGCATGCGCATGCCGTCGCGCACCAGCGTGTGGTCGTCGACCAGCAGCACGCGCGCGGGACGGTACGGTTCGGAATAGGAAGTCATCGGGGCAGCGAGGAAGAGTGGGACGGGGCCGCGGGCGGCGCGTCCACCGTGCCGGCGATCGCCAGCGTCTCTGGCGTCTCCGGCACGAACGCCGATGCCGGCAGGTAGGCACGGATGCGCGTGCCGCCGGGCGCGGAGTCGATATCGAATTCGCCGCCGAGGCTGGCGATGCGCTCGCGCAGGTTGCGCAGCCCGATGCCGCCGCGCGGGTCGCGCTGCACGCGCTCCAGATCGAAGCCGCTGCCGTCGTCCTGCACCACCAGCGCGACGCCGGACTCGGCATACGACAGCGTCAGCTCCACCCGCCGCGCATTGGCGTGGCGCTCGACATTGGTCAGCGCCTCCTGCGCGATGCGGTACAGCGCGGTGGCCGCCTCGTCCGACAGCGGCCGCGGCACGCCACGGCAGTCGATATCGATGCGCAGCCCGCTGGCGTCCTGCATCTCGCGCGCCAGATGCTGCAGCGCGGCCTGCAGGCCCAGATCGTCGAGCAGCGCCGGGCGCAGGTTGCGGGCCACGCGCCGCACCTCGTTGAACACCGTCTCAAGCCGGTTCAAGGCCATGCCGAGCACCGGCGCCACCGCACCGCCGTCGGCCGGCGCCTGCGCGAGCCGGTTCAGCGCGGTCTCGAGCACCAGCTTGACCGACACCAGCAGCTGGCTGACGCCGTCATGCAGCTCGCGCGACAGCCGCGCGCGCTCATCCTCCTGCGAGCGCACCACGCGCTGCGCCAGCTGGCGCAGCTTGGCGTCGGCCTCGCGATGCTCGCTGATGTTCAGCGCCAGCCCGCCAGCGCCGACCAGCAGGATGCTGATCGCGGCGATCGCGCCGATCCACGCCAGCGTGGCGCGGATATCGGTCTCCGCACGCTTGTCGAGCTCGCGCAGCGTCGCCTCGACATCGTCCAGATAGATGCCGGTACCGAGCATCCAGCCCCATTCCGGCACCGCCACCACGTAGCCAAGCTTGGGCGCCATCTGGCGCGTCGACGGCTTTTCCCAGCGATAGCGCACCGCGCCACCGCCCGAGCGCGCCGCCGCGATCAACTGCTGGATCGTCAGCGCGCCCTCGGGATCGCGCAGGTCCCACAGGTCGCGTCCGATCAGATCGGGCTGGCGCGGATGCATCAGGTTGCGCCCGCGCAGGTCGTACAGGAAGAAGTAGCCGTCCGGGCCGTAGTCGAGCCCCGCCAGCGCCTGCATCGCGGCCTGGCGCGTCGCCTCGTCGTTGCGGCCCGACTTGACCAGCGGCGCGATCGCGCTCTGCGCCAGCTGTACGTAGTGGCGCAGCTCGGTTTCCTTGCTTTGCAGGTAGGCGGCCTCGACCAGCGCGCGCTCGTGACGGACCAGCGCGGTGGCCTGATAGTGCACGGCCAGCGCGATGCCGAGCATGGCGATCGCCAGCGGCGCGACCGCGAGCAGCAGGATCTTCTGGCGGAGTTTCATCGTGACCAGGGTAAACACGGATGCCTGGGAAGCGGCCTTTTACCGTCCCGTTGCGTAGTACTACGCAGGATCGCTGCGTAGTTACGCGCTTGTGCCTCGATTGGCGGGTGTCAATACTACACGCCGACGCGCGACCGGGCCCCGGGCCAGCCGCGGCGTCATTCGCAACGGGATGCGCCAGTGCCATCACCGGCGTATCACCCCGCCTGCCAGACAAGATCCGGACCGGAAGTCGCGGGACCGGGCGCCGCTGCTATCTGCGCTCTGGAGACAGCTTGCCCCCGATCACCCGCCATGCGCCGCCCGCCGGCGCGCGTGCCACCGCGCGGCCATCGTGCGTGCCCACCGTCCACCGGCCCTTGTCCCTTCGCGGGCTTTGTTCCATGTGGTCTGAGGAGACCTTCACTATGAATCGCATCGGGCAACACCTGATGTGGCTGGCCGTCGCCGTGCTCGGCGCGTTTGCCTTCGCCACCGTTGCACTGTCGCGCGGCGAAGCCGTCAGTGCCTTGTGGATCGTGGTCGCCGCGATCTGCATCTATCTGATCGCTTACCGCTACTACAGCCGCTTCATCGCCGACAAGGTGATGCAGCTGGACCCCAAACGGATGACGCCGGCCTGGCGCCATAACGACGGCCTCGACTACGTGCCGACCAACAAGGCGGTGCTGTTCGGCCACCACTTCGCCGCGATCGCCGGCGCCGGACCGCTGGTCGGCCCGGTGCTGGCCGCGCAGATGGGCTACATGCCCGGCATGCTGTGGATCCTGGCCGGCGTGGTGTTCGCCGGCGCGGTGCAGGACTTCATGGTGCTGTTCATCTCGACCCGCCGCGACGGCCGCTCGCTCGGCGACCTGGTCAAGGCCGAGATGGGCACGGTGCCGGGCATGATTGCGCTGTTCGGCTGCTTCATGATCATGATCATCATCCTGGCGGTGCTGGCGCTGATCGTGGTCAAGGCGCTGGCCGATTCGCCGTGGGGCACCTTCACCGTGGCGGTGACGATTCCGATCGCGCTGTTCATGGGGGTCTATACCCGCTACATCCGCCCGGGCCGCATCGGCGAGGTGTCGGTGATCGGCTTCGTGCTGCTGATGCTCGCGATCGTCGGCGGCCAGTACGTGCACGAGAGCGCCACGCTGGCGCCGCTGTTCACCTTCGACGGCAAGGCGCTGACCTGGATGCTGATCGGCTACGGCTTCGTCGCCGCTGTGCTGCCGGTGTGGCTGCTGCTGGCCCCGCGCGACTACCTGTCGACCTTCCTGAAGATCGGCACCATCATCGCGCTGGCGATCGGCATCCTGATCGTCGCGCCGGAACTGAAGATGCCGGCGTTCACGCAGTTCGCCGAAGGCGGCGGTCCGGTGTGGTCGGGCAACCTGTTCCCGTTCCTGTTCATCACCATCGCCTGCGGCGCGGTGTCGGGCTTCCACGCGTTGATCTCGTCGGGCACCACGCCCAAGCTGCTGGAGAACGAAACCCACGCGCGCTTCATCGGCTATGGCGCGATGCTGGCCGAGTCCTTCGTCGCCATCATGGCGCTGGTGGCCGCCTCGGTGATCGAGCCCGGCGTCTACTTCGCGATGAACAGCCCGGCCGCGGCGATCGGCACCACGCCGGAAGCGGTCGCGGCCGCGGTGTCGAACTGGGGCTTCGTGATCACGCCCGACGTGCTGGTGCAGACCGCCAGGGATGTCGGCGAAAACACCATCATCTCGCGCGCCGGCGGCGCGCCGACGCTCGCCGTCGGCATCGCCCACATCCTGCACCAGGTGGTCGGCGGCCAGGCCATGATGGCGTTCTGGTACCACTTCGCGATCCTGTTCGAGGCGCTGTTCATCCTGACCGCCGTCGACGCGGGCACCCGCGCCGGCCGCTTCATGCTGCAGGACCTGCTGGGCAGCTTCGTGCCGTCGATGCGCCGTACCGACTCGCTGCCGGCCAACCTGATCGCGACGGCGCTGTGCGTCGGCGCCTGGGGCTACTTCCTGTACCAGGGCGTGGTCGATCCGCTCGGCGGCATCAACACGCTGTGGCCGCTGTTCGGCATCTCGAACCAGATGCTGGCCGCGGTGGCGCTGGTGCTGGGCACGTGCGTGCTGGTCAAGATGAAGCGCGGCCGCTACGCCTGGGTCACGCTGCTGCCGACCGTCTGGCTGCTGATCTGCACGCTGACCGCGGGCTGGCAGAAGCTGTTCCACGCCGACCCGAAGATCGGCTTCCTGTCGCACGCCCGCAAGTTCAGCGACGCGATCGCCCAGGGCACGGTGCTGGCGCCGGCCAAGACGATGGAGCAGATGCACCGGATCGTCTTCAACGACTACCTGGACGCGGGCCTGTGCGCGCTGTTCATGGCGGTGGTGCTGTCGATCGTCTACTACGGCCTGCGTACCGGCCTGCGCGCGGGCGCGCAGGCACGGCCGACCGCGCTGGAGACGCCGTTCGAGCCGCTGCCGGCCGCCGCCTCGGCGCAGCGCTGAGCCTGGTGCCGAGCCGAACGCCGTAACGTCAAACCCCCCGCAGAGGAAGGAACGCCATGCTGGATCCGCTGAACAAGATGGGCCAGATGGGCCGCTACCTGGGTCAGTCGCTGCGCCTGATGGTCGGGCTGCCCGACTACCAGACCTATGTGGCCCATATGGAAAGCACGCATCCGGACCGCGAGCCGATGAGCTACGAGGAGTTCTTCCGCGAGCGGCAGGAGGCGCGTTACGGCGGCGGGCAGGGCAAGTGCTGCTGAATCCACCGGTCCTTCCCGCGAAAGCGGGAATCCGGCGCCTTTGAAAGCCACGGGGTCCCCGCATCCGCTGGGACGACGGGGTTGTCAATCGTCTGAAAGGCTGCCCACGGGCAGCCTTTGTTGTGTTTCTGCAGCATTAATAAAGGCTTACAGGCGGTTACAGCAATGTCCGTGCCCAAAATCTACACTTGCATCACAGTTTGGCAACCAGAGGAAAAACACTATGTCTCGCCGACTCGTTCGCAATATGACCGTGGCCCTCGCCCTGGCGGCATCGACGACGCTGCCTGCATTCGCGAGCGACATGAATAACGCACTGGGTGGCGCCCTCGGCGGCGTCGCCGGTGCAGCCGTCGGAGGCGCGCTGGGCGGCTCCACCGGTGCCGTGATCGGCGGCGCGGTGGGCGGCGGCGCAGGCGGCGCGATCAGCTCGAATCGCCGCGAGCGTACCG
>NZ_AMPR02000088.1:0-9910 GCF_000307735.3 Cupriavidus sp. HPC(L)
GCCGCAGTGGCTGCCGCGGCCGGGGTGGCGGTCGCCGCGCTCGCACCGGCTTGCGCCGAGGCCGGCACCACGGCGCCATTGGCGGCCGGCGCCCGCACGTTCTGTGCGAGCTGGTCCGGATGCGCGTTGACTTCGGCGAGGAAGCGTTCGATCGACGTGCCGACCGGCTTCAGCATGACCTGGCGCAGGCCGTTGTAATACTCGTCGAGCAGCTTGTGCTGCAGCGTATCGCCCTGATAGAGGCCCAGCGACAGCGCGATCGGATGATCGGCGCGGAAGCGCTCCAGCTGCTCGATGCGGTCCTGCAGGATATCCAGCGCCTCCAGCCGCGATTGCAGGTCGATGCGGTTCTGCTGCAGCTTGACGATCTTGTCGAGGTCGGCCTGCACATTGGCGGTCAGCTGGCGGTTGCCGATAAACGACCAGGTCCAGCCGCCCAGCAGCAGGCCAAGCGCCAGCACCAGCCCGAAGAACGTGACGAAGCGCATCCGCGTCTTGGCCGGGCTGGAGAACTGGCGGACCGTCTTGCGGTCGGCGAACACCACCTTGGAGAACAGGTCGCGCAGGAAGAAGCCGTTCTTCGAGAACACCTCGCGGCTATGGGCGGCACTGTCCAGCTTCAGGCCGAAGCGGCGGGCAATCCGTTCGGCCGAGGCGCTGGTGGTGCTGGCCTCCTGCACCGCGCTGGTGAAATAGAAGCCGCGGAACACCGGCTTGTACTGGAACGGGTTCTCGTCGAACAGCGTCACCAGGAAGGCGCGCAGCGCCGGCTTGATCGACGCGAACTCGAGCGGGAAGCTCAGCAGCCCCGGCGACAGCTTGCCGTTGCGGTGCTGCGCGATCTGCGCCACGCTGATTTCCTTCAGGCCGTCGTACAGCTCGTCGAAGCGCTCGTCGAACATCGCGGCGGCATCGCGCTTTTCGCCCGGCTCGAAGGGCAGGGTAGCGCCCCAGACGCGGTCGCGCTCGTGCTTGTCGCTGTCGCCGAAGAATTCGGTGAAGCCGGTGATCAGGTCCGCCTTGGTGAACATCACGTAGACCGGCGCGAAGACTTCAAGGCGCTCGGTCAGTTCCTGCACGCGCTGGCGCAGGTTCTTGGCCAGCTGGATCGCAAACTCGGGACGGTTCTGCGTCAGCTCCGGAATGCTGACGGTGACCACGATGCCGTTGATTGGCGCGCGCGGGCGGTAACGCTTGAGCAGGTCCAGGAAGCCCAGCCATTCCTTGCGGTCTTCCTCGTGCACCGAATAGCGGCCCGCGGTATCGAGCAGGATGCCCTCGGTGGTGAAGAACCAGTCGCAATTACGCGTGCCGCCGATGCCGTGGATGATCGCGTTGTTCTTGTCGGCGAACGGGAACTGCAGGCCCGAGTTCAGCACCGCGGTGCTCTTGCCCGCGGCGGGGTTGCCGATCACGATGTACCACGGCAGTTCGTACAGTGCCTCGTTGCCCGACAGCTGGCCGAGCTTGGACGTCTTGATCGTCTTGACCGCATCGACCAGCCGCGTGCGCAGCGCCTCGACCTCGCCGCGCTTTTCCTGCGGCGCTTCCTGGGCCGCCGCATTGGCCTGCTGTTCCAGCAGTGCGCCGAGCTTGCCGCTGGCTTGCCGTGCGCGATAGTGACGCCATGCGAAGGCGATCAGCCATGCCACCACCAGCAGGCCGAGCACGATGCCGACCCAGGTGAGCCCCACCTCGAAGGTATCGGCCGCCAGCAGCAGGAAGAGCGTCAGCGCGACGACGCCTATCACGGACAGCGTGCGCGTGTTGGTCAGGAAACTGAGGAATCGATGCATGGTGGCCTGCGGTTTGCGAATGCGTGTGCTGGTTCTTGTGCTTGTGCTTGTGCTTGGGCTTGGTGCGAGCTCGTGCGTGTTCTGGCTTGGGGCGGATGGCCGCTAGGTGGTGGCCGGCGGCAATATCGCGATCGCGCCGCGCTGATGCGGATCGGCCGCGGTCAGCGCCAGCGCCGGACCGCCGCGCTCGGCGCACTGCTGATGCGCCAGGACGATGGCCAGCAGCGCGCCGGCATTGCCGGTGTGTCCACAGGCGGTGCCGACCGCCAGCAGGTCCGCGCTGACGTCGAGTTCGCCAAAGCGTTCGGAGAACACCCGCGCCAGTTCGACGGTGCGGACCGGATGCGGGCTGATGTCTGCGGTGACCACAACCGGTTGGGGCGCCGGCGCAGGTTCGGCGGCCGGTTCTGCCTGGTCGTCGTCTTTCGTCTTCGCGTCGCCAGCCGGCTCGGCCAGCAGCGCCACGGTCTGCGCAATGGCCTGATCGAGCGCCGCGGTGCGCGGCTGCCCCTTGTCGGGCGTCGGCGCATCGAGCCGCGTCAGCGTGGTGCGGCCGATCGACGCCGGCGGCGCGTCCTGCGCGAGCATCGCGGCCAGCGGTCCCTGCGGCGGATACAGCAGGATGCCCGCCGCCGCCTCGGAGGGCGCGACGCCGTGCTCGCATTGGGCGCTGAACAGCCGGTTGGTTGCGCGCAGCCGGTCGATCGCTTCGGCACCGATATGCGAATCCGCCGCGATCACGCCGCGCAGTTCGTGCGTCGGTTCGCGATGCAGCGCAAGGATTGCGCGATCGACCTGGACCATCGCATCGCCGTCGCCCTTGGCGGTCAGCGTCTCCATCGAGATCCGTTCGACCGGCCACAGCCCGGTCAGGCGGCCGCGCACGTATTGACCGGCGGCCGCCGCCATCGATGCCTGCCAGCGCTCGGGCAGCAATAGCGTCAGCACCAGCCGTGGCGGCTCCTCGGCCTGCGTGGCCGTCGGGCTCTCGCCGGCGGCGGGGAAGTACAGCGCGGGATATTGCTCCAGGGTCTGGGCGACCAGCTGCTCGGCCACATCGCTGGCCAGCGCGACGGTCCGTACGGCCTCGTCATTCCACGGCAGCTCGGCAAAGGCCTGCTCCAGCACCTCGCGCGTGCCATCGACATCGATGTCCTCGGCAGGCGCGGCGAAGATCGGCACGCCATCGCCCAGCACGTCGACAACGTCCGGCCGCTGCTGCCCGGCGGTGGCCGCGGCGGTGGCGGCCGTGTCGCCGCCCTTGGCGGTATGCAGGGCAGCGCCCAACACCAGCGCGCGCCAACGGCGGGTGGGATCGTTGTCGGGCACGGCGCCGTCGGCCGAGTCCCCGCCGTCTTGCGCGGCGGCCGCCGACGTGCTGACCGCGGCCGCGACATTGCGGCGAATGCCGTCCAGCGCGCGGCGGATGACCAGATAGCCGGCAATCATGCCGGCCGGCAGCAGGAACAGATGCGTGACGATATCGGTCGTGGTCGGCATCCGATGGATCGATTGCCACCACAGGATCGTCGCGGTCCAGACCAGCGCGAAGACGGCGAACAGGATCAGGCCGGAACGGAACAGGCGTGCGAGCATGGTGTCGGGGAGGGTCGGCACAGAGGAGCGCAACAGCGGAACGGCGCTCGCCTTACGCGCTGCCGGTGACTCCCTGGCTGGACAGCAACGTCGCGCCGCATGCCGTCTTGTCGCCGTGGCGGGCCGCGGCGCGGCCATCGATGATCACGGTCGAATCGCCGGTGACGATGGTGGTTTCGCCATGACCCGACTTCGGACAGGTCACGCGATCGCCGACGCAGGCGATGCCCTTGCCGTTGGTCGACGTGGTGCCCGACGCGCTGATCACGACGCCGCCGTGGTCGGTCTTGTCACCCAATACGATAAATGGCCGTGTCATTGTTGTTCTCTCGACTGAGAAGGGCGATCCCGCCACCAGCTATCGATTCGCAGCCTGCTTTCGCCGGCCGCCGTTGCGTGCACCGTGCCCCCGCACATCGCACGCTAGCCGGGCTTCTTGCCGAGCACGCCGGGCCGGCGCAACTCGACGTGCCCAAGATCCATCATCTTCCAGCGCCCGCCCCAGGTCAGCCCCGCGGACTCGGCGATTTGCCCATACAACTCGTATCCGCGCATTGCCCACGGATCCTTTTCGCTGATCACCAGCTTGCCGTCGCGATAGAAGGCGCTGTCCGCGGCCAGGCCGAACTGATGGTAACTGTGATAGGCGCCCGCCTTTGTGACATGCGTGCCCATCGCGGCCAGCCTGGCCTGGCGCTCCGGACTGCGATAGCCCTCCAGCAGCGCCATTTCATAGCCATGCTCGTCGCGCATGATCTTGTAGACCAGCAGCAGGCGCTGACGAAAATCGGCGTCGAGCAGATCCCAATTGCGGCTGGCTTCGCGAATGGTCGGGCGAATCCGTTCGACTTCCTGCGTGGTGAATACTTCCGGCGGCAATGGCGCCGGCGGAACCAGGCGTTCGCCATTCAATAAAGCGGAAATCTTCTGGTCCGGCTCGCGCAGCGCGTCATCGTACTCGAACAGCAGTTTCGGTCGCAAGGCGAGGGCAACGATCGGCGGGGTCGCGACGACGCCCGCCGCGCACAGCAGAAAGACCTTTCGGCGCGCAACGAAGGCGCGCAATGCTTCCATCGAATCGGCTGCCTGGGAAGCCGACGTTCGTAGGGTTCCGGCCGAGCGCTGGCTTGCCGCGCTGGCATGGATACTGAGCCGCTGCCATTGCGTGCGCGCGGCCAGCAGCACGCGCTCGCGCACGCCCGGCAGCAGCAGAATGGCCGCGATCGCGACCATCAGCGCGAAATACAGGAACAGCGTAATAAAGATCATCCGCTCAGTGTGCGTACCGCGCGCCGTCCAAACCGCCCATGACAACGGCTTCAATAGTTACATTTTGTGACATTTTATTTGGCTCGATTCCGGGCTGACATTCGGCTGCAAAAAAATCGCCGTCTGCGAGTTGTGACGGCGCCGTTCACATATTTGCATTTTTGTTGCGGCCAGCTATAAAATCTGCGCGCTTCGTCCGCATCGGCAGCTCGCGCCACCTCGTCGAATTTCTGCTCGGGCCCTGTCTTCGAGTTATGTTGCCGATCGCTTAACTCAATTCCATCCCTGCGCTGCCCGACGCGCATTTTATTGCAATTCGAGAGCCAAAAGATGAGCCACGGCGACGACTTCAAAGGAAATGGACCACCGTCGCTGTTCGGCTCGGGCAATGCCGACAGCCAGGGACCCGATACGCGCATCCTGGCCAGCCTCGAAGGGCGGGTCGCCAGTCACGCTCCTGTCAAGAAGAAGACTCCCGATATCAAGCGCCACAGCGTGTTCGCCACGCTGGCGTTGCTGTTGGTCGGCGCGGGCGCCGTGGCCTTCTGGCTGGGCAAGGGCAACGACGTCGAGGCCCCAACGGTGGCCACCGTCGTGCCGGCTGAAAGCGCGAATTCCGCCGCCAGCGCGGCCCCCGCCGCCGACATGCAGGCCGCCGCGGCAGGCGCGGCTGCTTCCGTCGAAGCGCCGGCCAGCTCCGCTACCATCGTCGATGTCAGCCCCGAGCGCGATGCCGATGACGATGCGCTCGACAATCTCGGCAAGATGCCATCCGGCGATCTGGCCGCTGCCGGGCTCGGTGCCGCGGCATTGGCCGGCGGTGCCGCGCTGGCAGCAAATGCGGCGCCAGATCATGACAAGAGCGCTGCGGACCGTCACGCCAAATCGACGACGGTCGCCGCCAAGGAATCGAATAAAAAAACGCTAAACCAAGAAGTAAATAAAACGAAGATCACTGCATCGAATCAGACCGCGACAAAACGGCAACATTCGAATACGGCGACCAAGGTTGCTTCGCGTTCCAATTCGAACCCTACGACTGTAGGGAAGACGAAAACCGAGCGCTCGCGTATTGCCTCCAACAATACGCGCCGAGTTTCAAAAAAGGCGGGCGCCAATACCGGCAATGATCGCGATGCCGAATTGCTGGCGGCATTGCTGGCCCCCACGCCCGAAGAGAAAACCACGACCGCGTCGCGGACGCGCAAAAGCGGCACCGCCCAGCGTTCGCAGTAATGACGGCCGAGAGGCAAGGGTGCTGACAGAGCAGATGGCCGCGGCATCGACGCGGCCATTGGCGTTGTCGGGCAACCGATCGGGCTTGCCGATCGCTCGACATCCGCTGTGATCTCCCCTGCGACACCCGCTGCGACACCGAATCGCCATGGACCACACCACCCTGATTCAGACCCTGTTTTCCCCGGCGCGGCGGCTGTTCCAGCTCGAAGGCGAGGGGGCCGTCGGCGAGCTGGCCGTCGAGGCCTGGCTCGGCCGCGAGGCGCTGTCGGAGCTGAGCGAATGGCGCATCGTCGCGGTCAGCGCCAATGCCCGCCTGCCGCTGAAGTCCCTGCTCGGTGCGAAGGTCACGCTGTGGACCACGCTGGCCGATGGCGAGCGCATTCGCCGCAGCGGCCTGGTGCGCAAGGCCGAGAAGCTGGGCGCCGATGGCAGCCTGGCGCGCTATCGGCTGACCGTGGTGCCGTGGCTGTGGTTGGCCACGCAGCAGCGGCATAGCCAGGTATTCCAGAACCGCACGCTGGCCGATATCGCCGAACAGATCCTGTCGCCGTACGCGCCACATGCGGTGTGGCGCTATACGGCGGGCGCGCAGCAGCGCATCGACACGCTCGGTCCGCGCGAACACGTCAGCCAATATCGCGAGACCGATTACGCGTTCCTGTCGCGGCTGCTGGCCGAGGCAGGGTTGGGCTTCGCCTTCGTCGACGACGAGCAGGCACCGTCAGGGCATGCGATGACGATCTTCGCGGACAGCCCGCAATTGCCGGAAGGTCAGGTTTCGAGCGTTCGCTATCACCGCGCCCACAGCCAGGAAGAAGCCGACGCCGTGCAGCAGCTCGCTTGCCATAGCCGCGTGACGGTGCCCGGCGTCGCGGTGGTGGCGTGGGACGGCAACGGCAAGCGCACGCTGCGCGGCCATGCGCCAGCCAAGCTCGGCGGCGGCGCGCAATGCCCGGAGCCCTATCTGTCGGTCAGCCAGTCGGTGGTCGGCGATGCGGCCGGCGCGCAGCGGCTGGCCGAGCAGTTGATGGAGAGCATCGAGGCACGCGCGCAGCTGTTCGCCGGGCAGGGTACGGTGCGCACCTTCGTCAGTGGCACCCGTGTGGCGGTCTCCGATTGCCCGCATCTGCCCAAACAGGAAGATGCCGAGGCCGCCTATCCGCTGCTGCTCGATATCGTCGAGCATTGCGGCCTGAACAATTTGGCAGCAGAGACGCGCGCCGCGCTGGGTCAGCGGCTGGGCCCGCTCGAGGCCGCGCTGTGCTTCGATACGCCGCCCAGCGCGCCGGAGAATGGGCCGATGACGATGGGCTTCCTTGCGCTTGGCGATGCAGTGGAGCGCAACGTGCCGACGGCGTCGCTGCACCAGGCCGCCGAGCAATACGGCTACGCCAATCTGTTCCGCGCCTGCGATGCGCGCCGCCCGTGGCGCCCGCGCGTGGTCGACGGCAACGGCGCCAGGCTGTTCGCCACGCCGACCGCGATCGGCGTGCAGACGGCGACCGTAGTTGGCCCGCAAGGCGAGACGCAGCCGAGCGGCGATGCCGAACACCATGTCAGCCCGCGCGGGGAGATTCGGGTCCGCTTCCCGTGGCAGAAGGGCGAGCGCGAGGATGACCGCAGCACGCGCTGGGTCCGCGTGGCGCAGCGCCAAGCCGGTGCCGGTATGGGCTGGCAATGGCTGCCGCGGATCGGCCAGGAGGTGCTGGTCAAGTTCGCTGACGACGATATCGATCAACCGATCGTGATCGGCGCGCTGTACAACGGGCAGGGCGAGGGCGGCATTGCGCCGACGCCGGGCGGCAAGCAGGCCGCTGCCGCCGATGCGTCGGTGTACCAGCAAGGCAGCGACACCGCGCCGAGCGCGCAGGCCAATGTCGCTGGCGGCCATGCGCCCGCGTGGCACGGCATGAGCGCTGATCAGGAAGGACACCGCAACGCCGCCGCACTGAGTGGCTTCAAGAGCCGCGAGCACGGTGGCGACGGCACCAACCAGCTGGTGTTCGACGACAGCGACAACCAGCTGCGCACGCAACTGGCCACGACGGTCCAGCACAGCCAACTCAACCTCGGCCACCTGATCCACCAGCAGGACAACTACCGCGGCAGCTTCCGCGGCGAAGGCTTCGAGCTGCGCACCGACGGCTACGGCGCGATTCGCGGCAAGGCCGGCGTGCTGATCAGCACCTATCGGGATGCACAGAGCCAGCGGCCCGTACCGACGGGCGATAACGCGGCCGGCATCGCGCTGATCCGCCAGGCGAAGTCGCTGACGCAGACGCTGGGCGAGGGCGCGGTCAAGCACCAGACGGCAGCTCTGCTGACCGCCAAGGACGACGAGGCCCAGCTGGCGAAGCTGGAAACCGCCGCGTCCGGCATGGTCGACGGCAAGGATCTGGACACCGCGATGCAGGACGCCGCCAGCGGCAACCAGCAGACGCAGGGCAAGGTCCCGCATCCGAGCGAAGCCATCGTGCAACTGGCCGGCCGCGCTGGCCTTGCCATGGTCGCGGGGCAGGAGCTGCAGATGGTCAACGGCAAGTCGCTCGGCATGGTGTCAGGCCAGGACACCAACCTGGCGATCGGCAAGCAGGCACGATTGCACAGCGGTCAAGCCATCGGCATCGCCGCGGCGCTGGAGAAAGCGGGCGAGGGCGACACCGGCCTGAAGCTGATCGCGGGCAGCGAAGACATCGACGTCCAAGCCCAGCACGACGTGATGAAGCTGCAGGCCAAGGATGAATTGAAGGTCGTGTCGGCCAATATGCAGGTGGACTTTGCTGCCGCGAAGCGCATTCGCGTGGCGACGGCGGGCGGGGCTTCGATCACGATCGAGGGTGGGAATATTACGGTGGAGTGTCCGGGGGCGATTACTTACAAGAGTGCGCAGCGGAAGTTTGAGGGGCCGGTGAACGGAACATATCCCTTGCCCGCATTCCCACAGAGCGTGTGCGTTGAATGCATGAAGCACGCGATGGAAGGGGGCCACGCATTGGCCTTGAAAAATGGCTGATAGAGACGCAGCCGTAAGTTCTCGTCCCATGTTGTCCGAGCCGCGCTGGGTCGATGACTATCCGGTGGATTTCCTGTCTCGGCTACAGGCCGCCTTCGGCGACGCATCGATCCTGATGCTGGTCGACTGCGGCTTCGACACCGGCTTTGTGCCCGCACTGCATAGGCGGTTTCCCGAAACCAGGATCAAATCGCTTTTTGAAGGGCTTTATGAGGGGCCCGGCCTGGCGGAGGTCGCGCCACAGCTTGTTGAACTACCGAACGGCGAGTCATTGCGGACTGCGATGCTGGAACTGGCTCTTCGGCGCGCAAATGCAAAGCCCATGCTGACGTTCTTGCATTGGCCCGATGGCTTCGATGCCTGCATGCACCACTTGCGCGGACAGCTTGAAGCCGTCGATTCGTCCGACACGGCGTTTCTGATACGGATCGCGGATACGCGCGCACTACAACAGTTGCTGTTGGTGTTGGACGAGGAGCAGCGCACCCGCGTGCTGGGGAAGGGCACGTGGCGGTACGCCGATCGGTCAGCGGAGTTGCAATGTGTTCGAGTTCGGGTCGATGCACAAGTCGGATCGGACGGTCCATTGCGGTTAAGCGATCGCCAAGTAGATGACCTTGCGTCGCTCGCACGTGCCGATGCCGTACTGACGTTCATTCAGCGCTCGACCCACATTTTTGGCCGGTTCACTGGCCGCCCCTCGGAAGCGCATTCTTGTATTTCGAAGGTGCTACGGGAAGCCTCTCCCGAAAGCCATGACGCTGAGGTGTATCGATCGGTCTTGGCAGTACTGGAACGCGAAAAGATGCTGTCCTCAACCTCCGAGGTTGACGCTCTGTTCGACGGCAAATCCCATTCTATTTCGATGTAGTCAAACGATAATGGCAAAGATCATTTTGTCCGCTCTAATCGCCGTCTTCTTGTTGGCCGGATGCCAAAAGCACCCCGTCGAAGAAGACGAAGGCTGGGGCTTGAAGCTGTCGATCCTCAATTACAC
>NZ_AMPR02000087.1:0-9966 GCF_000307735.3 Cupriavidus sp. HPC(L)
GCGCTGGGCACGCATGCCCGCGCGCTGGCCGCGCGCGTCGCGCGGCTGGCCGACGTCACGGCCCAACTGTGGGCGGCCGGCGATCCGGCGGTCACGCTGGCCAATGCCTCGGTCTACCTCGAAGCGTTCGGCCACGTGGTGGTCGCCTGGATCTGGCTGGAGCAGGCGATGCTGGCGCACACCGCGCTGGCGGCGCTGCCGTCGGGCCATGCGGACGCGGACTTCTATCGCGGCAAGCTGGCGGCGGCGGACTATTTCTTCCGCTGGGAATTGCCGAAGGTCGGACCGCAGCTGGATCTGCTGGCGTCGCTGGACCGCACCACGCTGGACATGCAGGACGCCTGGTTCTAGGACCGGCGCATCGGCGAGACGCCGGGACAAGACATCGGACACCGAGACAAGGAGGGGACACCATGAAAACGATCGCACAACTGTTCGACCTGAACGGGCGCACCGCGCTGATCACCGGCGGCTCGCGCGGGCTGGGCCTGCAGATCGCGGAGGCGCTGGGCGAGCAGGGCGCGCGGCTGGTGCTGTCGGCGCGCAAGGCCGATGAGTTGAAGGCCGCGCAGGAACACCTGAAGGCGCGCGGCATCGAGGCCGACTGGATCGCCGCCGATGGCTCGCGCGACGACGAGATCGCGCGGCTGGCCGACGAGACGCTGGCGCGCCTGGGCCACGTCGACATCCTGGTCAACAATGCCGGCGCAACCTGGGGCGCGCCCGCCGAGGATCATCCGGTCGAGGCCTGGGACAAGGTGATGAACCTGAACGTGCGCGGCCTGTTCCTGCTGACGCAGCGCATCGGCAAGCAATCGATGATTCCGCGCCGCTATGGCCGCATCATCAACGTCGCATCGATCGCGGGGCTCGCCGGCAATCCGCCGGGCACGATGGAGACGATCGCCTACAACACGTCCAAGGGCGCGGTGGTCAATTTCACGCGCACGCTGGCGGCCGAATGGGGCGAGCACAACATCACCGTCAACGCGCTGGCGCCGGGCTTCTTCCCGTCGAAGATGACGCAGGGCTCGCTGGCGCGGCTTGGCGTCGACAAGATGTGCGAGGGCGTGCCGCTGCATCGCCTCGGCGACGACGAGGACCTGAAGGGCGCGGCGCTGCTGTTCGCGACGGAGGCGGGCAAGCACATTACCGGGCAGATCCTGGCGGTGGATGGGGGCGTCAGCGCGGTTTGAGATTGTGTGCGCTGAGACCACCCCTCTCCCCAGCCCTCTCCCCATGAGGGGAGAGGGAGAACACCATCGGCGTTCGATGGTTCTTTTCCCTCTCCCGCTTGCGGCAGAGGGATCGAGGGAGAGGGCAAAGTAGCGCATCCCGACCGACACCCTGGCCATCGCCACCACCCTAAGGACCATCACACCATGACCGAGCCGCGCAAAGGCTTCCCGATCCCGATTCCCTTCGTCGACAACCTCGGCCTGCGCTGCACGCATATGGGCGGCGGCGTCAGCGAACTCGAGCTCGACATCGAGCAACGCCATCACAACGGTTGGGAAATGGCGCATGGCGGCGTGCTGATGACGCTGCTCGACGTCGCGATGGCGGTGGCCTGCCGCTCGGCCGATACCGAGGACGGCCGCGGCGTGGTGACGATCGAGATGAAGACCAGCTTCATGGCGCCAGGCCGTGGCACGCTGATTGCGCGCGGCGACTGCGTGCATCGCACCACGTCGATGGCGTTCTGCGAGGCGGAAATCGTCGACGCCGACGGCAAGCTGGTGGCGCGCAGCTCCGGCACGTTCAAGTACGTGCGCCGCTCGCCGCCGCAGCGCGCCGACACCGCGGCGGATACCGGCGCCGACGGCTGACGCTGCCCGCGCCGGGTATTGCGGCACCAAGCAATCCGCACCAACCGAATCCAAAGAGAAAAACAAATGGAGACACCATGCAGGCCTTTCGACGCGGGCGCACGCGCCTTCGCCGCAGCTTCCCCCGTATTGTTCCCGGTTTCGCTCCCACCGCGTTGTCCGTCGCGGCCGCGCTGCTGACCGCCATGACGAATCCCACGCAAGCACAGACCCCGCCGGCACGCACCTACGCCGATGCCGCCGCGACCGATCCCATCACGCTGGGATGGATGCAGGGCTTTCCGCCGGCGCCGGACAAGGTCATCAGCTTCAGCGGCAAGAGCAACGGTTTCCCACGGCACCGCTGGACCTTCTCGCATGTGCGCGAGCTGGTGCCGACCGTTTCGGTCTGGCGCGGCCCGGGCCCGGTCTCGGCACTGCCACGCGCCGAGCGCGATATCGGCGGCGTTCCGTTCGTCGATGCCGACGGCACGCGCCGCACCTTCGCCGACATGCTGGCGCTGACCTATACCGACGGCATCCTGGTGATGCACAAGGGCAAGGTCGTCTACGAGAAATACTTCGGCGCGCTGCAGCCGCAGCTGCCGCACGCCGCGTTCTCGATCACCAAGAGCTTCGTCGGCACGCTGGCGGCGATGCTCGCCGTCGAGGGCAAGCTGGACCCGAGCGCGCCGGTCACGCGCTACGTGCCCGAGCTGGCCGATACCGCCTATGGCGACGCCACCGTGCGCCAGGTGATGGACATGACGATCGGCGTCAGATTCTCCGAGGACTACGCCGATCCGAAGGCGGAGGTCAACGACTATGCGCGCGCCGGCGGCATGATCCCGCGCGCGCCCGACTATGCGGGCCCGCGCACCTTCTACGAGTTCCTGACCACGCTGCGCAAGGAGGGCGAGCACGACCGCGCCTTCGCCTACAAGACCGTCAATGCCGAGGTGCTGGCGTGGATCGTCCAGCGCGCGTCGGGCGTGCCGCTGCCGAAGCTGATGTCCGACAAGCTGTGGCAGCCGCTCGGCGCCGAGGAGGACGCCTACTTCACCGTCGACAGCATCGGCACGCCGGGCGGCGGCGGGGCGATCAGCACCACGCTGCGCGACCTGGCCCGCTTCGGCGAGGCGATGCGCAACGACGGGCGCTTCAACGGCCGCCAGGTGATCCCCGGCGCGGTGGTGGCCGAGATCCGCGGCGGCGGCGACCGCGCGAAGTTCGCCAAATCGGTCTATGCTCATCTGCCTGGCTGGAGCTATCGCGATATGTGGTGGGTCTCGCACGACGATCACGGCGTGTTCGAGGCGCGCGGCATCTTCGGCCAGCGCATCCATGTCGATCCGAAGGCCGAGATGACCATCGTGCGCTATGCCTCGCACCCGATCGCCGGCAATGCCGCGAATGACCCGATCACGCTGCGCGCCTATCGTGCGCTGGCGCTCGCGCTGATGCAGCGCTGAGCGGCTGGGTCGACACCAAACCCGACGCCAACATCGAAGTCCAACGTCCCACGACTCCCTGACAAAGGAACCGCCCATGTCCGATACCTACAAGCGCATCGTCCTCGCCTCCCGTCCCAGCGGCGCCGTCTCGCCGGACAACTTCCGGCTCGAGCAGGTGCCGGTGCCCGAGCTGGCCGACGGCCAGGTGCTGGTCCGCAACCACTATCTGTCGCTCGATCCGTACATGCGCGGCCGCATGAACGAAGGCAAGTCCTACGCGACACCACAGCCGCTGGACGAGGTGATGATCGGCGGCACCGTCGGCGAGGTGGTGGCCTCGCGCAATCCGAAGTACGCGGTCGGCGACAAGGTGCTGGGCATGTTCGGCTGGCAGGAGATGGGTGTCAGCGACGGCAGCGGCATGCAGAAGGTTGACACCAGCAAGATCCCGCTGTCGGCCTATCTGGGCGCGGTCGGCATGCCCGGCGTCACCGCCTGGTACGGCCTGAACCGGATCATCGCGCCGAAGGCCGGCGAGACCGTGGTGGTCAGCGCGGCCTCGGGCGCGGTGGGCAGCGTGGTCGGGCAGCTGGCCAAGATGGCCGGTTGCCGCGCGGTCGGCATCGCCGGCGGCAAGGAGAAGTGCGACTACGTCGTCAACGAGCTGGGCTTCGATGCCTGCGTCGACTACAAGGCCGCATCTGATCCGAAGGCGCTGTACGCGATGCTGAAGGAAGCCACGCCGCAGGGCGTCGACGGCTACTTCGAGAACGTCGGCGGCGAGATCCTCGATGCCGTGCTGTCGCGGATGAACCCGTTCGGCCGCATCGCGGTGTGCGGCATGATCGCCGGCTATGACGGCGAGCCGCTGCCGATGAAGAATCCGCAACTGATCCTGGTGTCGCGGCTGAAGATCGAGGGCTTCATCGTTTCCGAGCACATGGACGTATGGCCGCAGGCGCTGTCCGAGCTCGGCGGCGCGGTGGCGCAGGGCAAGCTGAAGTTCCGCGAGAGCGTGGCGCAGGGGCTGGAGAGCGCGCCCGAGGCCTTCATGGGCCTGCTCAAGGGCAAGAACTTCGGCAAGCAGCTGGTCAAGCTGATCTGATCGGCCGGCTCCTTCTCCGCTCTTTCCCCGCCCTTTAATGCAGGAGACCGCGATGAACGCTCCCATCCAGGCACCGCAGCGTGCCGGCCGCGCCGACGAGATCGGCGCCGATCTGCCCGAGGAAATCAAGGCGAAGTACCGTGTGCTGCCGCGCCCGCCTCGCTTCGAGACCCATGCCGAGGAGCGCCTGCACCGCAAGCAGCGGCTCGCGGCGGCCTTCCGGCTGTTCTCGAAGTTCGGTTTCGACGAGGGCGTGGCCGGGCATATCACCGCGCGCGACCCGGAGTTTCCCGATACCTTCTGGGTCAACCCGTTCGGTGTGCATTTCAGCCAGGTCAAGGTGTCGAACCTGATCCGCTGCGACCATCACGGCAACGTGGTCGAGGGCGATCACCCCGTCAACGCCGCCGCCTTCGCGATCCATTCGCGCGTGCATCAGACCCGCGAGGATGCGGTCGCCGCCGCGCATTCGCACAGCACCTATGGGCGCGCCTGGTCGACGCTGGGCCGGCCGCTCGATCCGCTGACGCAGGACGTCTGCGCGTTCTACCAGGACCACGCGGTCTACGATGACTTCGGCGGGGTCGTGGTGGAGCTCGATGAAGGCCAGCGCATCGCCAATGCGCTGGGGCCCAACAAGGCCGTGATCCTGCAGAACCACGGTCTGCTGACCGTGGGCCGCACGGTCGACGAAGCGGCCTGGTGGTTCATCACGATGGAGCGCTCGTGCCAGGTGCAGCTGCTGGCCGAGGCGGCCGCGGCGCGCACCGGCGGCGCGCCGAAGACGATCTCGGACGCGGCGGCGCGCCAGGCGTACTCGATCGTCGGCACCGCCCAGGCCGGCTGGTTCCAGTTCCAGCCGCTGTACGCGCGCATCGTCAAGGAACAGCCCGACCTGCTCGACTGACGCGCGAAGGGGACCACCAGGAGACTACGATGAAACAGTTCCAGGAAAGGGTGGCCGTGATCACCGGCGGCGCGTCGGGATTCGGCAAGGAATTCGCGCGCCTTGGCGCGGCGCTCGGCATGCGGCTGGTGCTGGCCGACGTCCAGCAGGATGCGCTCGATGCGACCGTGGCCGAACTGCGCGGGCAGGGTGCCCGCGTGATCGGGCTGCGCGTCGACGTCTCGCAGGCCGAGCAGGTGCAGGCGCTGGCCGATGCCGCGATCGAGGCGTTCGGCGAGGTCAACCTGCTGTTCAACAATGCCGGCGTCGGCGCCGGCGGGCTGGTCTGGGAGAACTCGCAGAAGGACTGGGACTGGGTGCTCGGCGTCAACCTGCACGGCGTGATCCACGGCTTGCGCATCTTCACGCCGCTGATGCTCGAGGCGGCCGCGCGCGATGCCTCGTACGAAGGCCATATCGTCAATACCGCATCGATGGCCGGGCTGCTGAACCCGCCGGCGATGGGCATCTACAACGTCTCCAAGCACGCGGTGGTGTCGCTGTCCGAGTCGCTGTACCAGGACCTGGCGCTGGTGACCGAACAGGTGCATTGCTCGCTGCTGTGCCCGTATTTCGTGCCGACCGGCATCCACCAGTCGCACCGCAATCGCCCGGCGGACCTGAGCAACGAGGCGCCGCCGACGCGCTCGCAGCTGGTTGCGCAGGCGCTGTCGGACAAGGCCGTCACGTCGGGCAAGGTCAGCGCGGAGGACGTGGCGCGGATGACCTTCGACGCGATCCGCGAGCAGCGCTTCTATATCTATTCGCATCCGCACGCGCTGGCGCCGGTGCAGCAGCGTTTCGAGGACATCGTCGGGCAGCGCAATCCCGGCGACCCGTTCGCCGGCAAGCCGCAGGTGCGCGACGAGCTGGTGGCGGCGCTGCGGGGCTGAGGCAGGCGCTTCGCGCCGCAGGCATGGAGCGTGCATGCCGTTCCATTGACGACCACGCTCGTCGCCCGCGAAGGCGGGGCCCAGTGACTTTCTCCGCGTCGCCGGGAGCCACTGGGTCCCCGCCTTCGCGGGGACGACGGCATTTGCACCACACAGAGAGGAGACCATGAGCACATCGGCCGTGATCCATCATTTGCAGTACGCCTCGCTGCCGAATGGCACGCGGCTGCACTATGCCAGCGCGGGGCAGCGCGGCAAGCCGCTGATGCTCTTTGTCCATGGCTTCCCCGAGTTCTGGTACGCGTGGGAGGCCCAGCTCGCCGAATTCGGCCAGACCCATTTCGCGGTTGCGCCGGATTTGCGCGGCTTCAATCTGTCCAGCAAGCCGGCCGCGGTCGAGGCCTACAAGCCGCGCCATCTGGTCGAGGATCTGGTCCAGTTCATCGCGGCGCTGGGCTATGACCGCTGCGTGGTGGTGGCGCACGACTGGGGCGGGGCGGTGTGCTGGAACCTGGCGATCCAGTATCCGTCGCTGGTGCAGCAGCTGGTCATCGTCAACGCGCCGCACCCGTATCTGTTCGCCCGGGCGCTGGCCGAGGATCCGCGGCAGCAGGCGGCATCGGCCTATATGAACTGGCTGCGCAAGCCCGGCTGCGAGGAGGTGCTGGCGGCCGACAACCATGCGAAGCTGGCCGCCTTGCTGTCCGGCGGCGACGCGCCGCCGGACTGGTTCAGCGGCGACACGCGCGACAAGTATCTGGCCGCGTGGTCGCAGCCGGGCGAGGGCGGTTCGCATCCGCTGACCGGCAGCGTCAACTACTATCGCGCCTCGCCGCTGCATCCGCCGGCGCCGGGCGAGCCGCCGCCCGATCTGTCGCGCCTCGATCCGGAGGCCTTCGTCGTGCGCGTGCCGACGCTGGTGATCTGGGGCGAGAACGATCGCGCGCTGCCGAAGTCGCTGGTCGACGGGCTCGACCGCTTCGTGCCACAGCTGCGGCTCGAACGGATTCCCGAAGGCACCCACTGGGTCGTGCACGAGCAGCCGGAGCGGATCAATCTGCTGATCCGGAGCGCGTTGAGCTAGGGAAAGGGACGGGGGGCAAGGGCGTCCCTTGACCCGCCGGTATATCAAAGCCCGCCAAACGCCCCCAGCCGCTCCCGATACAGCCGATAGTTCTCGTCGTCGAAGCAGACGAAGGTCACCTGTTCGATCGTGTCGGCGTCGGCCAGCGCCTCGCGCACCGCGGCGATCGCGATATCGGCGGCGCGTTCGCGCGGAAAGCCGTAGACCCCGGTGCTGATATTGGGGAACGCCAGCGTGCGCAGCCGATGCTCGGCCGCGAGCTTGATGCTGCTGCGATAGGCGCTGGCCAGTAGCGCGTCTTCGTTGTCGTTGCCCCCGCGCCAGACCGGGCCGACCGCGTGGATCACATAGGGCGCCGGCAGCAGGCCGCCGGTCGTGATCACCGCCTCGCCGGTCGGGCAGCCGCCCTGGCGATCGCGGATCTCGCGGCAGGCCGCCATGATGGCCGGACCGCCGGCGCCGTGGATCGCGCCATCGACGCCGCCTCCGCCCAGCAGCCCGCTGTTGGCCGCGTTGACGATGGCATCGACCTCCAACCGCGTGATATCGCCGTGCACCACCTGCAAGTGTTCGCCAGCCATGCCCGCCTCCTTGCGCCCGATGCGCGTGACATCGGATTGAGCCTTACACGATTGAGCATTACATCACCGCGCCTTACATCACCGCGCCTTACATCACCGCGCCTTACATCGACCGCGCCTTACATCGATTCCGCCAGCATACGCCGGTAGTCCTCGGCGCTGGCTTCCTTCGGATTGGTCTTGTGGCAATGGTCGGCCAGCGCGCCGGCCACGACCTTGTCGAACATCGCCTCGGTGACGCCCATCGCGGCCAGCCCGGTCGGCAGGCCCAGCCGCGCGGTCATGTCGTACACCGCCTGCGCGACATCGGCGTCGGCAGGCAGATGCATGGCGCGGCGCAGGCGGCCATAGCGGTCCTCGCGCACGATGCTCGGCGCGTCGGCATTGAACCGCAGCACCGCGGGCATCACCACCGCGTTCAGCGTGCCGTGATGCAGGCCGGTGCGGCCGTCGATCTTCAGGCCGCCGAGCGGGTGCGACAGCGAATGCACGCAGCCCAGTCCCTTCTGGAACGCCATCGCGCCCTGCATCGACGCGCTCATCATGTTCAGCCGCGCCTCGCGGTCGCTGCCGTCGCGCGTCGCGCGTTCGATATGGGCCCAGGCGCGCTCCAGGCCGTCCAGCGCGATGCCGTCGGCGGGCGGGTTGAAGGCCGGGGCCAGGAAGGTTTCGATGCAATGGGCGATCGCGTCCATGCCGGTGGCCGCGGTCAGCCCGGGCGGCAGGCCCAGCGTCAGCTCGGGATCGCAGATCGCCGCCTTGGGCAGCAGATGCCAGGAATGGAAGCCGAGCTTGCGCCCGTCGTCGAGGATGATGATCGCGCCGCGCGCGACCTCGCTGCCGGTGCCCGAGGTGGTTGGCACCGCGATCAGCGGCGCGGCGCGCTCGGTGATCTTGCCGCTGCCGCCCTCGATGGTCGCGTAGGTCGTCAGTTCGCCCTCGTGCGTGGCCAGGATGGCGATGCCCTTGGCCAGATCGATCGAAGAACCGCCGCCGACCGCGATCAGGCCGTCGCAGCCCTCGCTGCGGTATTGCGCGGCGGCCTGGCGCACCATTGCCTCGGTCGGGTTGGACGGGGTGTCGTCGAACACGGCCACCGGCAGCCCGGCGAGCGCGTCGATGGCGCGCTGCGCGATGCCGGCGGCGACCACGCCCTTGTCGGTGACCAGCAGCGGCCGCCGGATGCCGATGCGCTCGCATTCGGACTTCAGCAGCTTGACCGCGCCGAAATCGAGATGGATATGGGTCAGGTAATAGATAAAGGCCATCGTGCTTGTCTCCGTGATTGTTATGTCGGTGCGGGCGATGGGCGGCCGTATCGTGCTGCGCTGCCATGCCGGCGCCGCGGTGCAAATCCAGGCCCGGACGATTGTCGCAGCGTTTTCCGTCGGGCGGGGAGGGGGCAAACGCGGTGTCGCATTGCCACATTTTCCATGCCGGTATGCCCACAAAGCGTTGGCATCATACTAAAATCGAACGCTCGTTCACAATTCGAACTTCACCGGAATTCCAGCCGCGCAGTTCACCGTTACACCGGATCCACCGCATCGATCGCCTCGTCTTCATGTCAGCCGTCCCGTCCGCGTTCCCCGCGTCCTCGCCCCAGTCCAGCGTGCCCGGCATGCCGGCTCAGCCGCTCGATCCGCAGATTGCGCAGCTGCTGGACATGGTGGCGCGCGCCAAGCGGCCGCCGCTGCATCATCTGGACCCGGTCGACGCCAAGACCGCCTACGAGAAGAGCGCGCTGATCCTGGACGTGGCACCGGCGCCGGTGCACAGCGTCGAGGACATGACGGTACCCGCGCGCGACGGCCATCCGATTCCGGTACGGCTCTATGCGCCGCGCGAGGCGAACTGGGCCGAGCCGTTGCCGCTGCTGCTGTACTTCCACGGCGGCGGCTTCACGGTCGGCAGCATCGCCACGCACGAGCCGCTGTGCCGGCTGCTGTGCGCGCGCGCCGATGCGATGGTGCTGTCGGTCGACTACCGGCTCGGACCGCAATGGAAATTCCCCACGGCCGTCGACGATGCGTTCGACGTGCTGCACTGGGTCTTCGAGCAGGCGCCGCGGCTGGGCGTCGATGCGGATCGCATC
>NZ_AMPR02000086.1:0-10066 GCF_000307735.3 Cupriavidus sp. HPC(L)
ACAGCAGCGCGGCGGCGCCGCCGCGCCGCACGGCAACCGTCTGCACCACCGGCACGCCCAACGCTGCCGCGAGCTTGTCGCGGTCGATGCGGATGCCGCGGCGTTCGGCCGCGTCGCTCATATTGAGCACCACCACCATCGGCAGGCCGAGGCGGCGCAGCTCCAGCACGAAGCGCAGGTGCAACCGCAGATTGGTGGCGTCGACGACGGACACCAGCAGATCGGGCCGTGCCTCGCCGGGGCGGTTGCCCATGCAGACGTCGCGCGTGATGGCTTCGTCCAGACTGGTCGCGTGCAGGCTGTACGCCCCGGGCAGATCGAGGATGCGCACCTGCCGGCCCGACGGCGCGACGAAATAGCCTTCCTTGCGCTCGACCGTGACACCGGCGTAGTTGGCCACCTTCTGGCGGCTGCCGGTCAGCCGGTTGAACAGCGCGGTCTTGCCGCAATTGGGGTTGCCGACCAGCGCGACGCGCAGCGGCGCCTGCGCGGTGGCGGCGGAAGCGGGAGTGGCGGGAGAAGTAGCGACGGACATGGCGTAATTCGAATCGGTCCGCTTCACGCGGTACTGGCTTGATTGACTGCGTCGGCCGTCTTGCCGGTGCGCGCGCCCTCGGGCTGCACCGTCACGCGGGCGGCTTCGGCGCGGCGCAGCGCGAAGCGCGTGCTGCCGACCTGGGCGACCAGCGGGTCCTTGCCGAACGGGCCATAGGTGATGATCTGCACGGCCTCGCCGGGCACGAAGCCGAGTTCGCGCAGGCGTCGGGCGATGGGATCGTTCGGGGTGCTGTCGTCGACCGACAGTACGATGGCCGCGGTGCGCCGCGGCAAGTCTGACAAGCGCATGAGCTTTGGTCCCGCGGGCGGGTTGCCGGCGTGGCGCCGGTACTACCTGACCGCTTGCTAAGTGATGAATCAGCGAGCGTAGATGAGAATCGTTTGCATTGTACTGCATATGATCACGCTCGATGTGCCGTACTGGCGTGGGGTGCCGCCTGCGGTGCCGCAAACAAAGCGGCCCGGCCGCCACCACCCGGGGTTGGGCGGCGGTGGCCGGGCCGTTGCGTTGCCGCGGCAGCCTTCGCCTCAGCCGCCCAGGTACGCGTTGCGCACCTGGTCGTTGGCCAGCAGGTTCGCGCCGGTATCGGCCAGCACCACCTTGCCGGTTTCCAGCACATAGCCGCGGTCGGCCACCTGCAGCGCCTTGTTGGCGTTCTGCTCGACCAGGAACACCGTCACGCCTTCCTCGCGGATCGTGCGGATGATGTCGAAGATCTGCGCGATGATCATCGGCGCCAGACCCAGGGTCGGCTCGTCGAGCAGCAGCAGGCGTGGGCGGCTCATCAGCGCGCGGCCGATCGCCAGCATCTGCTGCTCGCCGCCGGACATGGTGCCGGCGCGCTGCGAGGCGCGCTGCTCCAGCCGCGGGAACAGCTTGAACACGTGTTCGATGCCCGCCTCGATCTCGTCGCGTTTCGCGAAGAACGCGCCCATCTTCAGGTTCTCCAGCACGGTCAGGCTGGGAAACACGCGCCGGCCCTCGGGCGAAATGGCCATCCCCATGCGCATGATCTCGTGCGTCGAGCAGCCGGTGATGTCGCGGCCCTCGAACAGCACGCGGCCGCTGGAGGCGCGCGGGCTGCCGCAGATCGTCATCATCAGCGTGGTCTTGCCCGCGCCGTTGCTGCCGATCAGCGTGACGATCTCACCCTGGTTGACCTCGATCGATACGCCACACAACGCCTCGACGGCGCCGTAATGGGTATGGACCTGTTCCAGCTTCAGCATCAGTCCTCTCCCAGGTATGCCTTAATCACGCGCGGGTCGTTGCGCACGTCCTCGGGTTTGCCGATGGTGATCGGGCGGCCGTGCTCCATCACCAGGATGCGGTCGGACACGCCCATCACCAGGCTCATGTCATGCTCGATCAGCAGCACGGCGATGCCGAACTCGCGCCGCAGCTGGTCGATCAGCATCTTCAGCTCGACCTTTTCCTGCGGATTCAGGCCCGCGGCCGGTTCGTCCAGCATCAGCAGGCGCGGCTGCGTGATCATGCAGCGCGCGATCTCCAGCCGGCGCTGATGGCCGTACGACAGTGTGCCGGCCTCGCGGTTGGCCACCGCGCGCAGCCCCATGCGGTCGAGCCATTCGGCGGCGCGTCCCAGCGCCTCGCGCTCGGCGCGGCGGTAGGCGGGCGTGGCGAAGAGCCCGTGCAGCAGTCCCGATTTGACGCGGCGATGCTGGGCCACCATCAGGTTCTCGACCACCGTCAGGTTCTTGAACAGCCGGATGTTCTGGAACGTGCGGACCAGGCCCTGGCGCGCGACCATATGGCTCGGCAGGCCGGCGATCGGGCGGTCGTCCAGCATCACCTCGCCGGCGGTCGGCTTGTAGAAGCCGCCGACGCAGTTGAACACCGTGGTCTTGCCGGCGCCGTTCGGCCCGATGATCGCGAACACCTCGTCGTTGCGGACGCTGAAATCGATGCCGTCGACCGCCAGCAGGCCGCCGAAGCGCATCTGCAGGCCGGATACTTTCAACAGTTCTGCGCTCTGTTCACTCATTGCGGCAACTCCACGTGCGGGCGGCTGGCGGGCAACAGGCCCTGCGGGCGCCACATCATCATCAGCACCATCACCAGGCCGAACAGCAGCATCCGGTATTCGGCGAAGCCGCGCGCGACCTCGGGCAGCACCGTCAGCAGGATCGCGGCGATGATCACGCCGAGCTGCGAACCCATGCCGCCCAGCACCACCACGGCCAGGATCAGCGCCGATTCGATGAAGGTGAACGATTCCGGATTGACCAGGCCCTGGCGCGCGGCGAAGAAGGCGCCGGCCAGGCCCGCGAAGGTCGCGCCCAGCGTGAAGGCCGACAGCTTGATCCGCGTGGGATTCAGGCCCAGCGAGCGGCAGGCGATCTCGTCCTCGCGCAGCGCCTCCCAGGCGCGGCCCATCGGCATGCGGATCAGCCGGCTGGTGACGAACAGCGTCACGCCGACCAGCAGCAGCGCCAGCAGGTACAGGAAGATCACCATGTGTTCGCCGCTGTAGTCCAGGCCGATCAGGTCGTGGAAGGTGCGGGCACCGTCCTCGCCGGCGCTGCGGGTCATCGGGATGCCGAACACCGTGGGCTTCGGGATGCCGTAGATGCCGTCCGGCCCGCCGGTCAGGCTGGTCAGGTTGTTCAGCAACTGGCGGATGATCTCGCCGAAGCCCAGCGTCACGATCGCCAGGTAGTCGCCGCGCAGCCGCAGCACCGGGAAGCCCAGCAGGAAGCCGAACAGCGCCGCCATGCCGGCCGAGATCGGCAGGCACTCCCAGAACGACAGGCCGAAGGCCTGGTTCAGCAGCGCATAGGTATAGCCGCCGACCGCGTAGAAGCCGACATAGCCGAGGTCGAGCAGGCCGGCGAAACCGACCACGATGTTCAGGCCCAGGCCCAGCATCACGTAGATCAGCGCCAGCGTGGCGACGTCGACCGCGCCGCGCGAGCCGAAGAACGGCCAGATCAGACCGACCGCCAGCAGCAGCCAGACCGCGGCACGCTGCTGCCCCGGCGCGAGCGTGGGCAGCGCCGGCAGCTTGACCGTGGAGGTCGTGCGGTGGATCAGCGGCTTGAACAGCTGGAACAGGAACACCGCCGCCACCGCGATCCACACCGGCCGCCAGTGCGGTTCGAGCACCACGCGATAGCCCTCGAGCTTGAGCTGCAGGCCGAGGATGGGGATCGTCAGGATGGCGGTCAGCACCGCCGCCGAGACGGCGTTCTTCAGCGATTGCGTCATCGAAATGGAGGAATTCATGGCGCGGTCCTCAGACTTTTTCCACGTCCGGCTTGCCGAGCAGGCCGGTGGGACGGAACAGCAGGATCAGCACCAGCAGGCCGAAGGCGACCACGTCCTTGTATTCGGCCGGCATGTAGCCCGAGGCGAACGTCTCGGCCAGCCCCAGCAGCACGCCGCCGAGCATCGCGCCCGGAATGCTGCCGATGCCGCCCAGCACCGCGGCCGTGAATGCCTTGATGCCGGCGACGAAGCCGATGAAGGGGTTCAGCTTGCCGATCGTCAGCCCGATCAGCACGCCGCCCGCGGCGGCCAGCATCGCGCCCAGCACGAAGGTGAACGAGATCACCCGGTTGGTATCGATGCCGAGCAGGTTGGCCATGCGCATGTCCTCGGCGCAGGCGCGGCAGGCGCGGCCCATGCGCGAGTGGCCGATGAACAGCGTCAGCGCGATCATCAGCACCAGCGTCACGCCGACGATCAGCAGGCGCGAATACGGCACGGTCACCGTGAAATCGCCGCCCATCTCGAGTTCGAGCGCGCCGCTGATCAGCACCGGCACCGACACGTCGCGCGCGCCCTGGCCGATCTGCACGTAGTTCTGCAGGAAGATCGACATGCCGATTGCGGAAATTAGCGGCACCAGCCGCGGCCCGCCGCGCAGCGGCCGGTAGGCGACCCGCTCGACCGCGAAGCCGTACAGGCCGGTGACGATCACCGACACCAGCAGCGCGGCGCCGAGCACCAGCGGCAACGGATAGCCGGCCGCCACGCCGATCGCGGTCAGCGTCACCAGGCCGACATAGGCGCCGATCATGTAGATCTCGCCGTGGGCGAAATTGATCATGCCGATGATGCCGTAGACCATCGTGTAGCCGATGGCGATCAGCGCATAGATCGCACCCAGCGTCAGGCCGTTGACCAGCTGCTGGGTGAATTGAGGTAGGAATTCGTTCATGAGGTACGTCCCGTCTGTACTGCACGTCGGCCGGGGGGCGGGCCTCTCGGCGCCGCATCGGTGAAGCCGGCGTGCCTGTCGCGGCGGGCCCTTCCCGCGCGGGGAGGGGCGCGATCGAAGCGGCCCGGCATATCAAAACGCCCCGTTCGGTGACGAACGGGGCGTTGGCACGGACCGCGCCGGCGATCAGTTGGCGGCCGTCTTGGTGGCGTCCTTGTGCCAGGTGAAGACGACGAACTTGAACGACTTCAGGTCGCCTTGCGCGTCGTATTCCACCTTGCCGATCGGGGTCTGGAAGGCGTTCTTGTGCATGTACGCCGCGACCTTGGTCGGATCGGTGCTCTTGGCGCCCGCGATCGCGTCGGCGATGATCTTGACGCCCGCGTAGGCCGGCATCTGGAACGGACCGTTCGGATCGCGCTTCTTGTCGGCGAAGGCCTTGACCAGCGCCGCGTTGGCCGGGTCGGCCGAGAAGTCGGCCGGCAGCGTGACCAGCATGCCTTCCGAAGCCGGGCCGGCGATCGCGGTGACGTCCTTGTTGCCGACGCCTTCCGGTCCCATGAACGTCGCCTTGACGCCCTGCTCGCGCGCCTGGCGCAGCAGCAGGCCCATCTCGGGGTGATAGCCGCCGAAGTAGACGAAGTCCACGCCCTGCGACTTCAGCTTGGTGATCACGGCCGAGTAGTCCGAATCGCCGGCGTTGATGCCTTCGAACAGCACCACGGGGATCTTGGCCGCTTCGAGGTCCTTGCGCACCGAGGCGGCGATGCCCTGGCCGTACGACTGCTTGTCGTGCAGCACGGCGACCTTCTTGGGCTTGACCTTGCCGATGATGTACTGCGCGGCGGCCGGACCTTGCTGGTCGTCGCGGCCGATCGTGCGGAAGATCATCTTGCGCTTCTTGCCTTCGGTCAGCTGCGGCGCGGTGGCCGACGGCGTCACCATCACGACGCCTTCGTTCTCGTAGATGTCGGCGGCCGGAATGGTCGAGCCCGAGCAGACGTGGCCGATCACATAGCGGATGTTCTGGCTGACGATCTTGTTGGCGACGGCCACGGCCTGCTTCGGCTCGCAGGCATCGTCCATCAGCACGACTTCGAGCTTGTTGCCGCCGGCGCCGCCGGCAGCGTTGATCTGCTCGATGGCGGTCAGCGCGCCCGCCTTGACCATGTCGCCGTACTGCGCGACCGAGCCGCTCATCGGGCCGGCGATAGCGATCTTGACGGTTTCCGCTTGTGCGACGGCACCGAAGGTGACCAGCGCGGCGGCGAGAGAAAGGGAGGTAAGACGGGAATGCTTCATTGGGAGCTCCTCGATCGTGTTTGTTCGAATCATCCAGGCGCGGGCCTTGGACGTGCGCAAAATCGAAGAACTCCCCGGCGACTTTGACAGGCTGGTCGGGGCGCGCATGCACGACCGCGGCTCAGGCCTGAAAGGGCACTACATGACCACGTTCTTGTTATTGCGCAGGCCAATCGCCCGCCTGCCCTCCGCACCGGTGAGAACTGGGTAAGTCCGTTCGATGTCGGCCAGGTGGCGGCATTATAAGGTGAATCTTGGAGCGGCCTATGCGCGCTGCACCAATCGGGCGCGGTTGTGGCTTCCGCGGAACACTCGTTGCCGCCGACCGGCTCGCCGCGCCCCGCCGATGGGGGGTAAACCCCCGGGAAAACCCGTGTAAAGCCCCTGTAAAGCCGCGGTAAAGCCCTGTCGCGCGGCGCCTCAGTGGCCCGCCGCGACCATGCCCCGAGTGGCCAGCGCGAGCGCGCTGTGCCGGGTGCCGCCGCGCAGGCTCGATGAAATCTCGGCGGCCGCATGCTGGACCATTTCGGCAAAGGTGCGCACCTTCTGCGGCTTGAAGCGCTCCGCCGGCCCGGACAGGCCGACCGCGGCGAACACCTGGCCGTGTCCGTCGACGATCGGCGCGGCGACTCCATGGACCGACTCGCGCCATTCGCCGCGGTTGACCGCATAGCCTTGGCGGCGCACCTTGTCCATCTCCTGCAGGAAGCGCTCCGGTTCGACGATCGAGTTGGCGGTGGCGCCGTCCAGGGCGGTCGACATCCGTTGCAGCACGGCCGGCGGCTGGAACGCCAGCATCGCCTTGCCGGTCGCCACGCAGTGCGCCAGCGCACGTCCGCCGATCTGGGTATAGGCGCGGACCGGATTGGGGCTGTCGATCTTGTGCACGTAGACGACCTCGCCGCGATCGAGCACCGACAGGTGGACGCTTTCGCCGCTGTCTTGCATCAGCCGTTCCATCCAGCCCTCGGCATGGCGGCGCAGGTCGAGCCGGCCCAGCACCGCGGAGCCCAGCTCCCACAGCTTGATCGACGCGCTGTAGGTCGCGGTGCCCTCGTCGCGAATCACATAGCGCAACTCGGTGAGCGCCTGCAGCAGCCGATGGACATTGCTCTTGGCCATGCCGAGCCGGTTCGCGATCTCGGTCAGCCCGAGCGGCCGGTCACTATGGGCCAGCAGCTCGACGATGCCGAGGCCTTTGATCAGGGTGTTGTTCATGGGTTTGGTATTGCTCGGGCTTTCACGCGGGTTTGCCCTCTCCCCCACCCCTCTCCCACAAGTGGGAGAGGGGAGCCGATTGCCAACGTCATCGCCCTTGGTTTTCGCTCCCCTCTCCCGCTCGCGGGAGAGGGGCGGGGGAGAGGCAGCGCCACGCCTCCGGTACGCTGTTCTCAAATACGGAACCATTGTCCCGTATTCCGGCACGTCCATATAATGCCCCGCATGCACCGGCGCCCGCAACCCGGCCGCCGGCGCGCCTTCCCGCCAACCGGCGCCATCCCACTGCTGCCATCGTCATGCCCGATCTGAACGAGAAGGATCTGCCGCTCGCCGGCGTCAAGGTATTGGAGTTCTGCACCGTCGCCGCCGGACCGTTCTGCGGCATGCTGCTGGCCGACATGGGCGCCGACGTCGTCAAGATCGAGCCGCCCGATGGCGATACGCTGCGGCAATGGCCGCCGATCTCGGCCGGCTTCTCGGAAAACTTTGCCTCGCTGAACCGCAACAAGCGCTCGGTCGTGCTGAACCTGAAGCAGTCGGAAGACGTCGCGCTGGCGCGCAAGCTGATGCTCGAGGCCGACGTGGTCGTCGAGAACAACCGGCCCGGCGTGATGGACCGCCTGGGGCTGGGCTATGCGAGCCTGCGCGAGGACCATCCGCGCCTCGTCTACTGCTCGGTGTCGGCCTATGGCCAGAGCGGTCCGCGCGCCACCGAGGGCGGCTTCGACCTGACGATCCAGGCCGCCGCGGGCGTGATGAGCGTGACGGGCGAGCCCGACGGTGCGCCGGTCAAATGCGGCGTGCCGCTGGCCGATTTCGCTTCGGGCCTGTACGGGGCCTTCGCGATCGCCAGCGCGCTGGCTCGCGTGCGCGCCGGCGGCGCCGGCATGCATATCGATGTGCCGATGTATGGCTGCACACTGGGCATCGCCGCGCTGCAGACCAGCGAGTATTTCGGCACCGGCCGCAGTCCCGCCAAGCTCGGCTCGGCGCATCCGCGCAACGCGCCGTACCAGGCGTTCCGCGCCGCCGATGGCTACTTCGCGATCGCGGCCGGCAACCAGAAGCTGTGGCTCGAGGTCGTGCGCGTGGTGCAGATGCCGGAGCTGGCCGACGATCCCCGCTTTGCCACCACGCGCGATCGCGCCGCCAACCAGAGCGCGTTGAAGGAACTGCTGGAGCAGCGCTTTGCCGGCGCCGGCGTCGATCACTGGATCTCGGCCTTCCAGGCCGCCGGCGTGCCGCACGCGCGGATCAACGACTATGCCGCCGCGCTGCAGGACCCGCAGGTCGAACACATGGAATGGGTGCGCCCGCTGACGCTGCCAAGCGGCGTGGCGACGCGGACCTTTGTCTCGCCGCTGCGGCTCGATGGCATGGGTTTGCCGGTGCGCCGGCCTCCGCCGGCGCTCGGCGAGCATACCGAATCGATTCGCGACGCCGATGCCAAGGGCGTCGGGCAAGGGCGAACGCAGCAACAAACGCAGCAACAAACGCAGCAACAAACGCAGCAACAAACGCAGGAGCAAACGCAGGAGCAAACGCAGGAGCAAACGCCATGACCCGTACCATCGAACCGCTGCGGACATTCGTTGCCGGCGTCACGTCGCTGATGGAAGGACCCAACCGCGACGAGGCCGCCTTGCTCGACGGCACCCGCCCCTTGTTGCAGGCGCTGGTCGCGCGCGACGACTGGCTTCCGGACGAACTGGCGCAGCCGCATCCGACCTATTACCAGCAATACCTGCTGTACGGCGATCCGCTGGATCGCTTCTCGGTGGTCAGCTTCGTCTGGGGCCCCGGACAGCAGACGCCGGTGCACGACCACACGGTGTGGGGCTGGATCGGCGTGCTGCGCGGCGCGGAAATCGACATCCGTTATCGGCGCGACGATCGGGGCATCCATCAGGATGGCGAGGAGACCCGGCTCGAGGCCGGCCAGGTCGCGGCGGTATCGCCGTCGCTCGGCGACATTCACCGCGTGCGCAATGCCTTCGACGACCGGGTCTCGGTCAGCGTCCACCTGTACGGCGGCAATATCGGCCGCATTCGCCGCCATGTCTTCGACCCGGCAACGGGCGCGCCGAAGGAATTCGTCTCGGGCTATGCCAACCGCTTCGCGCCGAATCTGTGGGCGGCCCCGGATGTCTGACGGCGCGCCGACCGTCGCCGGCACGGCCGAGCCGGTGCTGCTGATCGACCGGCAAGGCGATATCACGCGGCTGACGCTGAACCGCCCACAACGGGGCAATGCCTTGTCGGCCGAGCTGGTGCAGGCCTTGCACGACGCGGTCCTCGCCTGCCAGCGCGACGGCACGCGGCTGCTGCTGCTCGAAGGGGCGGGAAAACACTTCTGCACGGGTTTTGACCTCGGCGACCTCGACAGCGAAACCGACGACACGCTGCTGGCGCGCTTCATCCGCGTCGAGCTGATGCTGCAGGCCATCTACACGGCGCCGTTCACCACCGTCGCGCGGGTCCATGGCCGCGCCATGGGCGCCGGCGCCGATCTGGCTGCGGCGTGCGAACAATGCTGGGTGGCCGACGACGGCCGCTTCGCCTTCCCCGGCGCGGCCTTCGGGCTGGTGCTGGGCACCGCGCGGCTTGCCGGCCGCGTCGGCCCGGCGCTGGCGCGCCAATGGATCGGCGCCGGCGCAACGATCGATGCCGATACCGCGCTCGCTGCCGGCCTCGCGACACGCTCCTTCTTGGCGGACGAGCACGGCAAGCCCGACACCGCACTGGAGGCGCTGGCCCGTCAGGCGCGCCGGCTCGACGGCGATACGCAGGCGGCCATCCAT
>NZ_AMPR02000085.1:0-10106 GCF_000307735.3 Cupriavidus sp. HPC(L)
ATGCGCTCGACCGCACGCCGCTGCCGACGCTGCCCGCCGTCACGCTGCACGACGACGGCAGCTGGACCGACCTGCTGGCCCCGGACGAGATGCACGTGGTGCTGTTCGGCGCTGGCCATGTCGGCCATGCGCTCGTCAAGGTGCTCGGCACGCTGCCGTGCAGCGTCCACTGGGTCGACGAGCGCGACACGCTGTTCCCGGCCGGCCTGCCCGGCAACGTGGTGGCCGAGGCCACCGACACGGCCGAGGCGGTGGTCGACGAGGCACCGCCCGGCAGCTACTTCCTGGTGATGACGCACAGCCACGCGCTGGACCAGGCGCTGTGCGAACGGATCCTGCGGCGCACCGACTTCGCGTACTTCGGGCTGATCGGCTCGAAGACCAAGCGCGCCCGCTTTGAGCACCGGATGGTCGAGCATGGCATCGACCCCGCCAGCTTCGTACGGATGACCTGCCCGATCGGCGTCGCGGGCATCACCGACAAGGCTCCGGCTATGATTGCAGTTGCCATCGTCGCCCAGCTGCTGCAAGTGCGCGATCAGCGCCTGGCCGCGCTGCGCGCCGACGCACCGGCAGCGCAGCGGGACGGCGGGCAACCGGGCGGCAGCGAAAGCCCCGCCCACCGGTAACCGCGCCGGCCGTCTGTTCGAACACGGACAGCATGCCGGCATCGAAAAAAAGGATTCCCCATGACGCTCGACGCCGCGCTCGCGGACCGCATCCGCCGCACTCCCAAGGCCGAACTGCATGTGCACATCGAAGGGACGCTCGAGCCCGAGCTGATCTTCCGGCTCGCGCAGCGCAACCAGGTCAAGCTGCCTTACCCCAGCGTCGAGGCGCTGCGCGCCGCCTATGCGTTCACCGACCTGCAGTCGTTCCTCGACATCTACTATGCGGGCGCCAGCGTGCTGCTGACCGAGGAGGACTTCTTCGACATGACGATGGCGTACGTCGAGCGCGCGGTCGCCGACAACGTGCGCCACGCGGAAATCTTCTTTGATCCGCAGACGCATACCGCGCGCGGCGTCGACATCGAGGTCGTGATCGACGGCATCGCCGACGCGCTGGCCCAGGCCCGTACGCAGTACGACTTCTCCAGCAGCATGATCCTCTGCTTCCTGCGGCACCTGTCGGAGGAAGACGCGTTCGCCACGCTCGAAGCGGCGCTGCCCTACCGCGACCGCTTCATCGGCGTTGGCCTCGATTCGTCGGAACGCGGCAATCCGCCGGAGAAGTTCGCGCGGGTATTCGCCCGCGCGAAAGAGCTGGGCCTGCATCGCGTCGCCCATGCCGGCGAGGAAGGCCCGGCCGACTATGTCCGCGACGCGCTCGACATCCTGCAGGTCGAGCGGATCGACCACGGCGTGCGTGCGATCGACGACCCCGCGCTGGTCGAGCGTCTCGCGCGCGAACGCATCGCGCTGACGGTCTGCCCGCTGTCGAACCAGAAGCTCAAGGTCTATCCGGACCTGCGCGACCACTCGCTGAAGACGCTGCTGGACGCCGGCGTCGCGGTGACGATCCATTCGGACGACCCGGCCTATTTCGGCGGCTACATGAACGCGAACTGGGAAGCGACCTTCGACGCGCTGCCGCTCGACGCCGCCGACGCGCACCGGCTCGCCCGCAACAGCTTCGAGGCGAGCTTCCTGCGGCCGGCCCTGAAGGCCGAATACCTGACCGAAGTGGACCGCTTCTGGCAATCGGCCAGTCCCCCGGAGCCGGCGCGCGCGGCGACGGCTTGATGCCGTTGCGGCGCTGACCGGCGCAACATCGGCCGGCGCCTCGCGCCGGCCTTTCCCAACCCCACGACCATGAACCAGACCACCAGCTCCCCTTCCCCGAACGGTACCCTGCGCGCCATCCGCGGCCGCGTGCTGCATTTCCTGCGCGATCCGCAATTCCATGATGACGCGTATCAGTATTGGGAAGACGGTGTGCTGCTGGTCGCGGACGGCCGCATCGTGGCCGGGGGCCCCTACGCCGAGCTGGCACCGTCGATCGCGCCGGGCACCGAGGTGATCGACCATCGCGGCAAGCTGATCGTGCCGGGCTTTATCGATACGCACGTGCACTACCCGCAGACCGACATGATCGCGTCGCCGTCGCCGGGCCTGCTGCACTGGCTTGACACCTATACCTTCCCCGAGGAGCGCCGCTTCGCCGAGCCCGAGTACGCGGCCGGCGTGGCCAGCTTCTTCGCCGACGAGCTGCTGCGCAACGGCACCACCAGCGCGCTGGTCTGGAGCACCGTGCATGCGGCCTCGGCCGACGCGCTGTTCGCCGAGAGCCATCGCCGCAATCTGCGGCTGGCGACCGGCAAGGTGCTGATGGACCGCCACTGTCCTGACTTCCTGCGCGACACCGCCGAGTCCGGCGCGCGCGAATCGGCAGACCTGCTGTCGCGCTGGCACCGCAAGGGCCGCCTGTCGTACGCGATCACGCCGCGCTTCGCGCCGACCTCGACCGAGGCGCAGCTGGCCGCCTGCGGCGAGCTGGCGCGCGCCTACCCCGATGCGCTGATCCAGACCCACGTGGCCGAGAACCGCGACGAGGTCAAATGGGTCGCCGAGCTGTTCCCGCAGGCGCGCAGCTATCTGGACGTCTACGACCAATACGGCCTGCTGCGTCCGGGCGCCTTCTACGGCCATGCGATCCACCTGGACCACGACGATCGCCGCCGGCTGGCCGACACCGGCGCGGCGGTCGCCCACTGCCCGACCTCGAACCTGTTCCTCGGCAGCGGCCTCTACGACTTCCACCAGTCGGACTCGCATCGGCTCAATCTGACGCTGGCCACCGACGTCGGCGGCGGCACCTCGTTCTCGATGCTGCGCACGATGAACGCCGCGCACAAGGTCGCGCGGATGGGCGGCTACCACCTGACCGCGCTGCGGATGTTCTACCTGGCCACGCGCGCGCCGGCCGACGCGCTCGGCTGGGGCGACCGCGTCGGCAGCTTCGCGCCGGGCAACGAGGCCGACTTCATCGTGCTGGACCCGGAGGCCACGCCGCTGCTGGCCCGCCGCAGCGCGCGCTCGGAAACGCTCGAGGAGCAGCTGTTCGCGTTCGCAATGCTGGGTGACGATCGGGTGATCGACAGCGTCTACGTGATGGGCGAGCGGGCGGAAACCGCTGCGGCATAGCGCGTACGGCAGCCATTCTGAAGACACTGGGTCCCCGCCTTCGCGGGGACGACGCGGGTTCCCACATGCGCCTGTCGTCCCCGCGCATGCGGGGACCCAGCGGCTTTCGCCTTGGCTTGACCCCGATCAAGGCCGTCGTCATCGATCTGCATTACGCTGGCCCGCGCCATTCGACAATGCCGATCCCGATATGACCACACCTGTTGCACCCGCCGATGCCGTTCCATCCGGCGCTCCCCCCGAACCGCTGTCGCCCCACGCTCCGCTGCCGCCCCGCAAGATCATCCGCAGCTGGCTGATTCCGCTGTCCGAGCGCAGCACGCCGCGCGCACTGCTGCTGTTCGCGCTCGACGCGTCGCTGTTTGTCGCGGCCCTCGCCGCGCTCGTGATGGCATCGCACTGGCTCGCCAAGCTGGCGCTCGGCGTGCTGGCCGGCGTGCTGATCGCGCGCCTGTTCATCCTCGGCCACGATGCCTGCCACCAGAGCCTGACGCCGCGCCGCGGCCTGAACAAATGGCTGGGCCGGATCGCCTTCCTGCCGTCACTGACCCCGTACAGCCTGTGGGAGGTCGGCCACAACGTCGTCCATCACGGCTACACCAACCTGAAGGGCTTCGATTTCGTCTGGGCCCCGTATTCGATGCAGGAGTACGCGGCGCTGCCCTGGTGGCGGCGCGCGCTGGAGCGGCTGTATCGCAACGGCCTGGGCGCCGGGCTGTATTACCTGATCGAGATCTGGTGGCTGAAGCTGTTCTTCCCCAGCCGGCGGCAGATGGCGACACGCCGCCGGATCTTCCTCGCCGACTGCCTGCTGGTGGCCGCCTTCGCGGCGCTGTGGATCGGCACGCTGGTCTGGCTGGCCATGGCGACGCAGCAGTCGGTCGCGCTGCTGCTGGCCGCCGGTTTCGCCGTGCCCTTCCTGGTCTGGAACGCGACGGTGGGCTTCGTGCTGTATGTCCACCATACCCATGAAAGTGTGGCCTGGTACCACAGCAAGGCGATGTGGGCGCGCGCGCAGCCCTTCGTGTCGACCACGGTCCATCTGCGCTTTCGCCATGGCGTCGGCACGCTGCTTCACCACATCATGGAACACACCGCCCACCACGTCGACATGAGCGTGCCCCTGTACCGGCTCAAGCGCGCGCAGGCGCTGCTGGAGCAGGCGCTGCCCGGCCGCATCGTGGTGCAGAACTTCTCGTGGCGCTGGTATTTCGATACCGCGCGCCGCTGCAAGCTGTACGACTTCCACGCGCTGTGCTGGACCGATTTCCGCGGCCGCCGCACCACCGCGCCGTCGCCGGTGCCGGCGTAGCGAGCGCGGTCCGACGTAGCGGAGATCGGCGCCGGTATGGACGACCGCCTTGCAGACTGGCTATAATCGCGCTTCCCATTGGGGAGTAGCCGCCCTGCCGCGCGACACCGCGTTGTGCGACAGGGGCGTACGTCAACAGACTTGACCGCTTGCGGTTATGGCGTGCGCAGCTTCGGAACGGTGCAATGCCTGTTCCAGGGCCTGGCGAGACCGATGACGTCGTTTTTCGGCTGGGCCGGGGAAAACGCACGTCATTGGCATCTCGCGATGCGTCCGGCCCGCTGCTCCGAAAACAACGAATGGAATCCCTGCTCGTCTCGACCGGTATCGTCGCCCTCGCGGAAATGGGCGACAAGACCCAACTGCTGTCGCTGATTCTCGCTGCGCGCTACCGCAAGCCCATCCCCATCATCCTCGGCATCCTGATCGCGACACTGGTCAATCATGGCCTGGCGGGCGCCCTCGGCGGCTGGATCACGCAAATGGTCGGCCCGGCGCTGCTGCGCTGGATCCTCGGCCTCGGCTTCATCGCGATGGGCGCATGGATGCTGATCCCCGACAAGCTCGACGAGACCGAAAAGCCCAAGGCGGTCAAGGGCGCGTTCGGCGTACTGTGCGCGACCGTGGTGGTGTTCTTCTTCGCGGAGATGGGCGACAAGACCCAGATCGCCACGGTCGCTCTCGCCGCCCGCTTCAGCACCGATATCCTCGCGGTGGTCGCCGGCACCACGATCGGCATGATGCTGGCCAACGTGCCGGCGGTGCTGCTGGGCGAACGCTTCGCGCACCGGCTGCCGATCAAGCTGGTCCACCGCATCGCCGCGGCGGTGTTCGTCGTGTTGGGGGTGGTGGCGCTGATGGATATCGGGGGCTGATCCTGCCACGCGCTTCGGCCACGGAATGCCGGTCGCCGGCTCTTGCCGATTCTCCCGTCACGTGCGGTCGCAACGGTGGAAGCGCCATCGTCGCCACGCGCAATACCAGGGACTTCGTCGACTGCGGTATCGCGATCGTCAATCCCTGGGAGTAGCCGGCACGCGAAACCGATGTCCGCAGTGTCAGTTAAGACGCCGTGAACGCACGCGTCATGCGAGTGCCAGGCGAGCCAACGCAATAAAAAAACGGGGCTTTCGCCCCGTTCAAACCCTCGCCGGTCCGGTACTGCGGTCGCCGACTGCGCGGCCACCGGACCGTCGATCACCGATCGGTAGGTTATTGCGTCGTGCTGGCGCCGGCCTCGAACCACTGGCCCAGCAGCGCGCGCTCGTCGTCCGTGATCTGCGTGACGTTGCCCAGCGGCATCGCCTTCTGCTGCACGGCCTGCTGATAGATCAGCTGGGCGTGCGCCTTGATCTCGTCCGGCGTCTCCAGCTTGATGCCCTTGGCCGCGGTCGGCATCATCTTCGGCGCCTCGGCATGGCACTGCACGCAGCGCGCGTTCATGATTTCCTGCACCTTGGTGAAGCTGACCTTGGTCGCGGTGGCGCCGTCCGGCTGCGCGGCGACCGGTTGGCGGGGCTGCGGGGCGATCATCACGGCGACCACGCCCAACGCGGCGACGCCGGCGGCGGGCCACAGGACATTGATCTTGCCCTTGTGCTTGAGGATGAAGAACTGGCGGATCAGCACGCCGGCCAGCATGATCAGCACCAGCACGACCCAGTTGTACTTGTGCGCGTAGGTCATGCTGTAGTGGTTCGACAGCATCGCGAACAGCACCGGCAGCGTGAAATAGGTGTTATGCACGCTGCGCTGCTTGGCGTTCTTGCCGTGGATCGGATCGACCGGCTTGCCTTCGCGCATCGCCGCGACAGTCTTGCGCTGCCCCGGGATAATCCACACCAGCACGTTGGCGCTCATGATCGTGGCGATCATCGCGCCGGTCAGCAGGAACGCCGCACGGCCCGAGAACACGTGACAGGCCACATAGGCGGCCAGCACCACGTACAGCGCGACCAGAATGCCGACCACGCGATCGTTCTTGCCGAACACGCGGCAGATGCAGTCGTAGACCACCCAGCCCACCGCCAGATAGGCAATCGCCAGCCCGACCGCCGCGCCCGGCGACATGTCGTAGACGTTCTTGTCGATCAGGAACGTGCTGGCGTTGAACAGGTACAGCACCACCAGCAGCGCGAAGCCCGTCATCCAGGTCGAGTAAGACTCCCAATAGAACCAGTGCAGGTTCTCGGGCAATTTCTTCGGTGCGGTCAGGTATTTCTGCGGGTTGTAGAAGCCGCCGCCGTGCACGGCCCACAGTTCGCCGCCGACCCCCTTGTCCACCAGTTCGGGATCGACCGGCTTTTGCAGGCTGTTGTCCAGCCAGACGAAGTAGAACGACGAGCCGATCCACGCGATCGCGGTGATCACGTGAGCCCAGCGCAGCAGCAGATTGGCCCAGTCGAGAATGTAGCCTTCCATCTCTTGTCTCCTGTTTCCCTCGCTGCGCGGATCAGCTGCCGCGGTAGGTCGAGTACGACCACGGCGACACCAGCAGCGGCACGTGGTAATGCGCGCTGGTATCGGCAATGCCGAAACGCAGCGTCACCACGTCGAGAAAGGCCGGCTCGGGCAATTGCACCCCGCGCGCACGGAAATAATCGCCGGCGCCGAATTCGAGCTCATAGACGCCGACGGCGAAGTCGGCCCCTTCGAGCAGCGGCTGATCGCAACGGCCATCGTGATTGGTCACAACGGTCTTCAGCGTTTCGCGGCGATTGTCAACAATTTTGGAAAGGGTAATCGACAGGCCTTGGCCGGGAATGCCTGCGGCGGTGTCGAGAACGTGGGTGGTCAAGCGTCCCATGGTCTGGTTCCTTAGCACGTGGGTGGTGAGAGGCGCCGCTGCCTTCACTAGCACCATTTGTGGGTATGGTGCCCGCTCGGTACGTCTTTTCAACGCATCCCGGCGCAGAACTGGTGCATGGCGACAATGCGCTGCACCAATCCGGATGACAACTGCGGGATTACCCGTAGTTGTCGAAAACCTGGTTCGGTTTTGTTGACAATATTGAATGCACAACCAAATAATTGTCAACAATTTTTGGATCGGCGCCATCGAGCGATGCGTGCCCGAATCCTCCACCAGCGGGTGCCACGATGTCCAAGACTCTCAAGCTGATTGCCGGCGCCGATGAAGGCGCCGCGCCCAACGAAACGAAGCCGCGCAAGGGCTCGGTCGAGGAGCGCATGTATCACGAGATCTACGACGCGATCATGGAGCATCGGCTGCCGCCGCGCACCAAGCTGACCGAACATTCGCTTTGCGAGATCTATGCCACCGCGCGGCACACCGTGCGCAAGGTGCTGGCCCGTCTCGCGGCCGACGGCATGGTGGATCTCGAGCCCAATCGCGGCGCCTTCATCGCCAGCCCTTCCACCGACGAGGCGCACGACATGTTCGAACTGCGCCAGATGCTCGAGCGCGCCGTGCTCGAGAAGCTCGCCGCGCAGCGCAACGTCCGCAGCGTGATCGCCCCGGTGCGGCAGATGGTGCAACAGGAGCGGCAGGCCTTCCTGAACAACGAGCGGCCGAAGTGGATCCGCCTGTCGGCCGAATTCCATACCGCGCTGGCCGAGCTGTCGGGCAACGCGCTGCTGGTCACGATGATGCGCCGGCTGGTGTCGCGCACCACGCTGATGATCGCCAGCGTCGAGGCGCCGGGCAACAACGCCTGCTCCTTCGACGAACACGAAGCCATTCTCGATGCGCTGGAACAGGGCGACGCCGCCCTGGCGCAATCGCGGATGGCGCACCATCTCGGCGCCTGCGCCGACCGCGTACAGCCCGACGACCCGGGCAGCTTCGACCTTCGCAGCGTGCTGGGACGCTCCACCTAGCACGCTGTTCCACCCTGCCGGCGTCCCGCCCAGCTTTCACCGCCCGCCCAGCCACGCGCACCCTCTAGGTGCCGGCAGCGGGACCGGGCCCGAGTCGTTCCCAACGATCGGGCCGGACATAACAGAAGGCATGCGGACGCCCAGCAAACGTCCAACCATCGGAGAGGAGACAAACACAATGACAAGCGCAAGCACCACGGTCCCCACGGACCTGACCAATGAGCGGCTGCCCTCGGGCCGGCTGCTCGCGCTCGGGCTGCAGCATGTATTGGTGATGTACGCGGGCACCGTGGCGGTGCCGCTGATCGTCGGCGGCGCGCTGAAGCTGCCGAAGGACCAGCTGGCCTTCCTGATCAACGCCGACCTGTTTGCCGCCGGCATCGCCACGCTGATCCAGGCGTTCGGCTTCTGGAAGTTCGGCATCCGGCTGCCGGTGATGATGGGCGTGACGTTCGCTTCGGTGGCGCCGATGATCGCGATCGGCACCGATCCCAATATCGGCCTGCTCGGCATCTATGGCGCGGTGATCGCGTCCGGGCTGTTCGGCATCCTGATCGCGCCGATGATGGGACGGATGCTGGGCCTGTTCCCGCCGGTGGTGACCGGCACCGTGATCACGCTGATCGGCGTGTCGCTGATGCGGGTCGGCATCAACTGGGCCGCGGGCGGCCAGCCGACGACCCGCTCGGTGATCGACGGCGTGGTCAAGGAGGTGCCCAACCTCGCCTACGGCGACCTGACCAATCTGGGCATCGCCGGCGCGGTGCTGGTCATCATCCTGCTGCTGACCAAGTACGGCCGCGGCCTGGTGTCGAACTGCGCGGTGCTGCTGGGCATCATCGCCGGCACGCTGATCGCGATGGCGATGGGCAAGGTGTCGTTCGAAGGGCTGCACGAGGCCAGCTATGTGGCCGTCATCACGCCGCTGCATTTCGGCATGCCGACCTTCCACTTCTCGGCAATCCTGTCGATGTGCATCGTGATGGTGATCACGCTGGTCGAATCGACCGGCATGTTCCTTGCACTGGCGGACATCACCGGCAAGCGGCTGTCCAACGCCGACCTGACGCGCGGCCTGCGCGCCGACGGCCTGGGCACGGTGATCGGCGGCGTGTTCAACACCTTCCCGTACACCTCGTTCTCGCAGAACGTCGGCCTGGTCACGGTGACCGGCGTGCGTTCGCGCTATGTCGCCGCGGCGGGCGGCCTGATCCTGATCGCCTTTGGCCTGTTCCCGAAGATGGCGCACGTGGTCGCCTCGGTGCCGCAGTTCGTGCTGGGCGGCGCCGGCATCGTGATGTTCGGCATGGTCGCCGCGACCGGCATCCGCATCCTGGGCTCGTGCGACTTCACCCGCAACCGCCACAACCTGTTCATCGTCGCGATCTCGATCGGCTTCGGCATGATCCCGACGCTGTCGCCGACGTTCTTCCAGTACCTGCCGAGCTGGACGCATGCGATCACGCACAGCGGCATCGTGCTGGGCACGGTGGTCGCGGTGGCGCTGAACCTGTTCTACAACGGCATGCAGTCGGCCGACGAAGCGATGCGCAACGCGGCCGCCAACAGCCACGGCACGGAGTAAGGCCAGCCGTGCGTTTGCCCGCGCCGCCGCTGTGGCCGTTGTTGCCGCCGCGGCGGCGGCGCGGGCCGGGTCGATGCCGTGCGGCCTGTTTTGACAACCCGAGTGACCCTGATGACAAACCATAACTATCCACGCGATCTGATCGGTTACGGCAGCCAGCCGCCGCACGCCCAATGGCCCGGCGGCGCCCGCGTTGCGCTGCAGTTCGTGCTCAATTACGAAG